>CAJCBY010000271.1 GCA_903960725.1 uncultured Cytophagaceae bacterium
CCTACGATATTACCTACTGAGAAGTTCAAACCAGGCGCTTGGTTATCCATACCATCAATTAACTGTACTACACGTACGTTACCGTTGCTATTGAAACCACGCATACCGATAGACGAGAAGGAAACAGATTGTGTACTCATCTCTACTCCTTTGATATTACGTAACGCATCATAGAATGAAGCAGCCGGTGTTTCACGAATGGCGCGAATGTCCATACGCTCTACTGAAACAGGGGATTGCATAACGCTTTCCTCCACACGTGATGCAGAAACCACCACGTCTTGTCCTAAAATAGACTGCTCTTTTAAAGCAATTTGAAAATCTGTCTTATTTCCTTTTACTGGAATCTCTTGACGCTCATAACCTACCATCGAAACGACGATTGTTAAAGCTCCTGACTTGTTCGTTGATAGAGAGAAGTTACCCTTTGAATCCGAAATAGTTCCGGTTACTGCTCCTTTAACGCCTATACTAACACCAATCAATGGCTCTTTAGAATCTGCGTCCATGACCTTTCCGCCAATTTTTGTCTGAGCAAATGCTGATGCACTTAAGAACAGAACAAGCGCAAGGCTAGGTAAAATCTGTTGTATAATTTTTTTCATAATGGGTGTTTTTTAATGACACAATTTGTTTTGGATACTCTAATTAAAGCAAAAATAAGGAAGAATTTAATATCCACCACTATTTTGTTATTAAAAAATTACTAATTTTTCAGAAAATAATTTAATCGAGTTTGACCGCTCAATCATTTTATTTTAAAAAGGTCCTATAATCAATTAGCTTTGTGGATAAACTTATGACATGAGAGCTCTCCTATTGTTGTCAATTCTTTTCCTCAGTGCTTGCGCTAGCAACCAGACGCCCTATGTATTGACTACAAGGTGGAAAGATGCTCCACAACCTAGCGCAATGGATTATTCAGATCCTGCCGCTTGGTCAGCCTTGCCTGACCGAAAAGATGCGGCTGATCTTTTGCCCTTAAAATCGACATTGAAGGATGGCCAAGCAGAGGCTAAAGCCGATGTTTTCTTTATTCATCCCACGATTTTCACCTACAAGCCAGAGAATGAGTATGTGTGGAATGCCTCTATGACTGATGCGGCGTTAAATAGTCGGGTAGATAGCTCGACCATCCTCAACCAGGCGACTGCCTTTAATGCAGCAGGCAGAATCTTTGCGCCACGTTACCGTCAAGCACACTACCAAGCTTTTGTCACCGAATTCAAAGAGGACAAAGCGGCTGCGTTAGATGTAGCTTATTCTGATGTAAAAAGAGCGTTTGAGTATTATTTAGCCAAAGAAAACAAAGGCAGACCCATCATCATTGCAGGCCATAGTCAAGGCACTGTTCATGCCACCCGCCTAATAAAGGAATACTTTGATGGAAAGGAATTAGGTAAACAGCTCGTAGCCGCTTACATCATAGGCATTGCGACACCTAAAAATACCTTTACTACGATTCCTGTATGTAGCTCCCCTAATCAAACGGGTTGTTTTGTCGCTTATACGACTTTTTTACAAGGCCATTTGCCACCGTGGCATCCAGGAACTGTTACCGAGTTAGCCTCAGTGAATCCATTGACTTGGTCCACTGACGAGAATTTTGCCTCTAAAGAAAAGAATATAGGGGGTGTATCGTATGGATTTAAATTCGTCAAAGAATTTGCTGATGCCCAAAATCACTTAGGTATCTTGTGGACAAATGTCCCTTACGTGCTTGGCCGTAGTTTTGTCAAATTAAAAAATTGGCACAAAGCGGATATCAATTTATACTACCAAAATATTAGAGAAAACGCTGTTGTGCGTGTTAACACGTTCCTCAGCCAAAAATAACACTATGCCTAATTGCCTTGTCATTATGGCGGGCGGAATCGGAACCCGGTTTTGGCCCATCTCCAGAAGTAATTATCCCAAACAATTCCACGACGTGCTAGGCGTTGGAAAAACGATGCTGCAGCAAACAGCCGAGCGTTTTGAAGGAATTGTGGCGAAAGAAAACATCTATGTAGTCACCAGCGAGGAATTCGCTGGGATTGTACAAGAACAACTTCCGTATTTAAGTCCTGATCAAATTTTAAAGGAACCACAGCGTAAAAATACAGCCCCCTGTATCGCGTATGCAGCCTATAAAATCAGTAAAAAACACCCGAAAGCAAAGCTAATCGTAGCCCCGGCCGATCACGTGATCTTAAAAGAAGAGGTCTTTAAAGAACGGGTGAACGAGGCATTAGCTGCTGCCATTAAAGATCCTGTTTTAGTTACTTTAGGTATTGTGCCTACGCGTCCTGACACAGGGTATGGCTATATTCAATACCAAGAGTCTGATCAGACTGCGAAAAAGGTAAAAACCTTCACCGAAAAACCAAACCTTGAGTTAGCAGAGGCTTTTATGGAGAGTGGGGACTATGTTTGGAATGCGGGACTTTTCGTCTTCGCCATTTCCACCTTTAAACATGAATTAACGAAACACCTGTCACGCTTAGCTGAACAATTCGAAGAAGGTCGCGCGTTTTATTATACAGACCAGGAATCCACCTTTATCAAAAAGGTTTATGCCGTATGCAAAAGCATTTCTATGGATAATGGCATAATGGAAAAGGCGAAAGAGGTAAAAGTGATTTTGGCTGACATCGGCTGGTCTGATTTAGGCACGTGGAAATCATTGCATGAGATTAATGAAAAGGATGAACTTCAAAATGCGGTGGATGCGAATGTGATGCTCTACGAAACGAACGATTGTATCATCAAAGCGCCCAAGGACAAATTAGTGGTCATACACGGTTTATCGAATTACATCGTAGCAGAACACGGAAATGTTTTGATGATTTGTCCCAAAGACCAGGAGCAACAAGTGAAACAATTCGTGGAAGATGCGACAAAGCTAGACGTTAGCTTTAGCTAGGATTCAATTACCTGGATAAGGGAATTAAAATCGCTAATGAGTTGAATTCTAGCCGGAACGGGCTGAGGAGAATGCAGCACATTGTATCCCGTCAACATAATCGTAGCCTCTGGAAGATGCTTATCTAAATCTGCCACATAAGTAGGCAAAGTATCTTGTGCTGGTTCAGTCGTAAATACACTGAATACATAATCTGGTTGGTGTATTTCGTAGGCCAAACACAATTCATCAAACGGTAAGGATTGTCCTAAATAGACCGCCGAGTGCTGGCGTGCACGGATCAAATAACTCGCAAAAAGTAAACCGATTTCGTGTAATTCTCCCTCTGGGAGATACAACAAGAATTTTTTGGCATTCGCCTTTGGTTTGGCCATTTGGGAATCGATGGCTGCAATGATTTTTTGACGAATCAAATGCGTAATAAAATGCTCTTGAGCTGGTCCCACCGAACCAGAAAGCCAAAGAGTACCTAAACGCGTCAAAAAGGGATAAATCACTCGAAGCATAAAGTTCTCAAAACCATACGCATCAGTAATAGACTTCGCTAATTCCTGGAAACGATACTCATCCAAGTCCATCATCGCCACAGTAATGGCTTGAATGTGCTCTGGATAATCTAAATCCCCACCGGAAAGCTCAAGAATTTTTTCGGAAATTTCAGCTTCAGATAATTCAGCAATCTTAGAAATCTTGATTCCACCTTTATTTTGAAGGGTGGCAATATTTAAAATTCGCTTTAACTCATTGTCAGTATAGGTACGAATTCCTGTTTCAGTCCGAACGGGTTGAAGTAAGTGATACCTCTGCTCCCAAATACGTATTGTATGAGCTTTTATGCCACTAAAATTCTCTAAATCCTTTATGGAGTACACGTTCATCATTATGTTAACACCAGGTTGATGAAAATGTTTAGAAATTAAATTGCAAAAGTAGCCAATGCCCTAAAAAGAATAAAAATTGTAGGGCAGCAATGAGTCTAAAAAGGCTTGATTTAGAAGGGAATGGCGTATTTTGATAGGCTAAATGAAAAAAGAATGAGGCCATCCACCAAGCAAGAAAATTTTGCATAGGTACTTGTACCCCCGCCCACGTCCAGAAATCAAAATGCACCGCTACCGGCTCGATTAAAAAATCTAATGCTGTCATTAAGCCAGCCCCAATAGCAGCTTTCCCAATTTTACCGCCAATATTCCATTCTTCCACTAAGGCATTAGTAACTAAGACAAGCACTAGCCAATTCAATCCAATAGTGATGGGCACGTTAATCAACTTAAATCCTAAGGTCTTGCCATAACTATACACCCCAAAAATTTGACCCGTCCTTACGCCTTGCACCTCTAAGAACCATCCAGCGATGGCAAGTGACGCTAAAAAAAGATAGGCTTGAAACGAGGGTTTGGGGAAATAAACCACACAAATAAAGGCTGTAAACCAAAGTGTCAGGGGCACTAAGGAGGTAAACAAGGCCGCAGTCGCCGGTAAATGCATCCCGATTAAACCGGAGGCATACAAGACAATCAAAAAACGTTTTAGAAATACAGGATTCATACGCTAGTTTTCACTACAAATGTAGGTAAAATAACACAAAAAAAGCCCCAGCATTTCTACTGAGGCATTTTGGGCGGATGATGGGATTCGAACCCACTACCCCTGGTACCACAAACCAGTGCTCTAACCGAGTGAGCTACAACCGCCATTTGGGACTGCAAAAATACGCAAAGCTTCCAATATTGCAAAAGAAAGCCGAAAAAAACGGGAGAATTTTCACCCTCCCGTTCTCTTTGATTTATTTCTGAGCTGCTTGGTAACGCGCCTCTGCTTTGTTCCAATCTACTACACTCCAGAAAGCATCGATATAATCTGGACGCTTGTTTTGGAATTTCAAGTAATAAGCGTGCTCCCAAACATCTAATCCGATCACTGGGAAGCCTTTTACGTCTGCAACATCCATCAATGGATTGTCTTGGTTAGGCGTGCTAGAAACCGCAACCGAACCATCTTTCTGTGCTACTAACCACGCCCAGCCTGAGCCAAAACGTGTTAAACCCGCTTTCTTAAACTCTTCTTTGAAGGCATCAAAAGAACCAAATTTCGCATCAATCGCTTTCGCTAAAGTGCCTACTGGAGCTCCACCACCGTTTGGCGATAAAATATTCCAGAATAAATCGTGGTTAAAGTGACCACCGCCGTTATTACGAACCGCAGGAGATAATTTAGAGATAGAAGTGAATAATTCTTCCAAAGACTTTCCTTCTAACTCCGTTCCAGCAACCGCTGCGTTCAAGTTTGTCACATACGCGTTGTGATGACGATCATGGTGTATTTCCATGGTTAATGCATCGAAATGCGGCTCTAACGCATTGTTTGCATAAGGTAATGGGGCTAATGTAAAGGCCATATGTATTTTAATTTAAATGGTGTTATAAATGGTAAATGGTAAATGGTGAATGATATTTTAATGGTGAATGTTTTTGACTTTTCATTTACCATTTACCATTTACCATTTTATTAGCGTCGCATCGAAAAGAACTCCTTTAACAGTTGTTCTGATTCGTTTGCCAAAACCCCGCCTACAATCTCTGTCTTCGGGTGTAAAATGCCTGTTCCTAGTTTTTCAAAACCGCGCTTCTCTTCTGAAGCGCCGTACACTAATCGCCCTAATTGTGACCAATAAATAGCCCCTGCGCACATCAGGCAAGGCTCTAAGGTCACGTAAAGTGTGCAATCTTTTAAGTATTTAGCGCCGATGGTTTGGGCGGCAGAGGTGATCGCAATCATTTCTGCGTGAGCCGTTACGTCGGTCAAAATTTCTGTTTGGTTGAAAGCCTTTGCTACGATCTTGCCTTGGCAAACCACGACCGCTCCTACCGGAATTTCTTCGTCTTCTAAAGCCCGTTCCGCTTGTTTCAGCGCGAGGCTCATGTAATATTCATCCTCGTTTGGAATCATAAAACGTCAGATAATTTAGTCAAACGATTACGTAAATAGAAATCCAACAACACAATCGCAGCCATCGCCTCCACGATAGGCACCGCGCGCGGCACTACACATGGATCGTGACGACCTTTGCCAGAGACAACAATTTTTTCACCGGATTCATTCAAACTATCCTGGTCTTGCATAATGGTAGCGACTGGCTTGAATCCAACGCGGAAATAGATGGGCTCTCCATTAGAAATACCGCCTTGAATACCGCCTGAATGATTTGTGACCGTACTTACTTTACCTGCTTCGTCTTTGACAATAATATCATTATGCTGGGATCCGCGAAGCTCTACTCCATCAAATCCCGAACCATATTCAAAGCCTTTTACCGCATTGATACTTAACATGGCTTTGCCTAATTCTGCATGCAATTTATCGAAAACCGGTTCCCCTAAACCCACCGGACAACCCGTGATGTAGGCAGAAACTACCCCTCCCACGGAATCCCCTTGCTTGCGGATTTCGTCGATGTAGGTGAACATTTCCTCCGCTAATTTTGTGTCTGGGCAACGAACGGCGTTTGTTTCCGCAACGGATAAATCCAATTGTTCTACCGGCGTTGTCAATTTTAAGGTCCCTACTTGTGAAACGTAGGCGGTGATTTTAACACCTAATTGCTGTAATACTAATTTGGCCAAAGCCCCAGCAGCCACCCGCGCCACTGTTTCTCTCGCCGAGCTACGGCCGCCTCCACGGTAATCGCGTAGGCCATATTTTTCTTGGTAGGTATAATCTGCATGGGACGGACGGAATTGATCCGCGATGTGCGAATAATCCTTGGAGCGTTGGTCTCCATTCCAAACAAGCATCGCAATGGGTGTACCCGTTGTTTTACCTTCGAAAACCCCGGAAACTACCTCCACAGAATCTGCTTCCTTGCGTTGCGTCGTAATACGGGACTGGCCAGGCTTGCGGCGATCTAATTCCGATTGAATAAAATCCAAATCGAAATCAACCCCTGCCGGACATCCCGTAACTACTACACCTACTGCTGCGCCATGTGACTCGCCGAAGGTGCTAATTTGAAATATTTTACCGTATATACTGCCCATACTATTATTTTTTGGCCTTCATTATTAATAAGAAAAGCCAGCATAAAATCAGTCCTAAAAGAACATTAAAAATCAACCTCCAATCCCCCCACCGATACCCAATCACCTTAGCCGCCGCTAGTTTTTCTAAGTTACGATACAATAACATTGTTTCCGATTGTGTGTTAAGCAATCGATCGGATGGTTGACCACTCACTGTAAACAACACGTCCGAATGCAAGGTATCGTAAGCCGCGGTGCGGATGTTAAAGAAAATCCAATTAAAATAAGATTTCAAGGCAAATTTACCCGGTTGCGATGGAATAATAAGCATTTTCTCCGTTTTATTCCCTAACATTTTATCTCCAAAAGGAAAAACAGAGCTTTGAGATCCTGCTGAATAAAAATTCAAAAAGTAATCTGACTCAGGCAATTTAGATTCTACGAGTATACTGTTCCCGTCCCCAATAACACTAGAGACATAAATAATGGTATCCCCTGTGTTTACACTCGTGCTAGAAACTGATTCTTCTAACCGGAAATCCCCCACTGGCACCTTTCCTTTTAACGGGTGATTAGGTAATTCTTTAGGGGTGATGACTAAAGGCCTAGAACTAAAAACTACCCTTTCTGAATTCTTTAAAAGTTGTAAACTCAAGGATGGAATGTAAATGTTCTTCGCATCGAGCGCAAAATAGGTTGATTGAAAAAAGCGGTACTCGGTGTATTTTTTATTTTTATACACCACCTTAGAAACCTTCACTTCTTGCAATCCAAAACTCTCTTCCCAACAGTTTTTAGGCCGAATTTTCTGAATCAACACAGGTATCTGTAGATCGTTTCGATCAAAACTGTAGCGAGTCGAATTGTCGTCGGGGATAAATAAGGAAAACTTAATATTAAAACCCTGCCCTACAAAAGGTTGGGTTTGGGTGGTACTAACAGCTAAGAAGACCGAATTTTGACCCTTAAACAAATCCTCAATTTGCGCTTTATCCTCCTCCACAACCTCTTCTTTTTGCGCAGATGGACTAACGACCAGCGCGAACCCCTCTACTTTTAAAGACTGTTGATTAACCACGACCTCCGTGGGTGGTACGAGAAGAGTTCCGGCAGAGGATGCTTGGTAATATTGCGAAAAGGTAAAAGAGTAAATAGGATCTCCATTTTGGATATCCGTTGCTTTGGAACGGGAAACACCTAACTTTCTTAAGCCGGGTAATTCTGGAAACTTGTAAATCGGTGATTCCAGTGACGGATTAACTGATTTGATCACAAATGATAAGGCGAAATTCTCTTCTAACGTGATGTTTTTTTCCCCTACTACTAGAGAAGCTTGTGCCCTGAGCTCAAACAAAGCGGACAAAAACAGGAAAAAGAATAGAATAAACCGTCTCATCCCCGCAATTTAAGAAATCCTAGGGTCTTTGATCGCATAATCAGAAAATTCGCAGGCGAAAAGATAAACCAAGCGCGAAATAATATTCCTGGGGGCGAGTGAAACTTTGGCCAGCAGATAAATCAAGCTTCACATCATCACTGAGGTAATACGCTACTCCAGCATCATAGGAGTGGTCAGCGAATTCAGAGGCTGGAAAACGCCCAAACACTTCTACGTAGGCATAACCGCGTGACCCGATTAACATGTTCGGAGCAATGCGATAAATACCTTCAAGTGAGCCATTCGAATGCATTTCTGTACCTACATTATATCCGATTCCGAATCGATCAGTGAGATCATTTTGTAAAGTAAAAACAACATCTCCAATAGAATGACCGCGCAAATTCTTCTCTGAAAAATCCCGATTCTGGTGATCCAAATTATAATGAACAATCACTGATGTGCGAGGAATCCAACCTTTAGGCTCTAGAAAAGCCCATTTAAACCCAAACGCTTCCGTTTGAAATCGCGTTTCTTTTCCTACCTCTTGTCCAAGAACTGAAACGTAGCGCAACTCTAATCGTTTGTGTACCCCTATTTTAAGTAGCGAGGTGGGAAATAAATTTTCTGATGTGGCTCGATTAAAACCCATCTCTGCCTGAAAATACCCCTTCTTTACAATAAATGGACACTCTGTTTGATCTGGCCGATCCGTTTCAATACGCCCTTCACTTTGTGCAAAAGTGAGAATAGGTAGACATAAATAAAGTAGGATCCGCATAAACATCTACGAATTTACTAATTTTTAGTCTAGTCTAAAAATTTATTTAGGATAATCTTATATTGTGAATCCGAGCGCTCCATAGATCTCTGCAAAATAGATGGACTGCTCCGCACGATCCACGGAACGTCCTGTGGTATGAATATCCCACAATCGAGTTGCACCCGTTTTCACGGTTGCCTCAAAAAAGAGATGTTTAGATAAATTTAACTTTAAACCGGTCTTCAAGGAAGCCCCACCACCTGCGAGATTCCAAAAATTGTTTTGACCCACCCCAAAAACATGTACATCAGAACGCGGCACTAAAGCACCAATACCCACTCCATTCATCCAATCAATCGCAAAACGACTATGTAAAGACCTGTACAATGATTTATAATATTCTAATTCAATCGAAGCATAATTATAGCCATCCGTATGTTCTAGATGAACAAACTTTTGAGGATCCAAAACGAGGGGAGTTTGATTAAAGGTTCCCACATAAGCCGGATCCACCGTAATTCCTGGTGAAGAAGTCTGAGGGTCGATAAAACCGGATACTCGCACTGTTTGTAAATCTTTAACAACATACTTCATGTGATCCCAACCAAGGCTGATGGACAAATTGTCCTTCAAAAAATAACCCGCATGAAAATTGAATTGGGGAATAGATAAAAGACCTGGATCTAGGTAGGTTTTAATTTCAGAGAGGGGAGTAGGAAAATCTAACGCTTTCGCATTTAACAAGGTAAAATCATACCCAGGTCCTACAAATCGAATATCCGAATCGGCATATGCGGAGCGATTATATCCCCAGGTGACATAATAAGATCCTTTTTGATTCGTTTTTTGTGAAAAAGCAAGGTAGTTAAGACCACAAATAAAAAGGAGAGTAAAGTATTTTGTCATTCCACGGGGGATAAAATTCGAAGGGACAAAGGTGAGCATTATTTAAGGGAAATAGCTACCAAAAACTTGATATTAATCAGAAAAGAGAACAACGATTACTATTTTTCATTCATATTGCCGTAAATTGCATCCCGAATTCATTACCATTACCCTATGAAAAAAACATCTGCGAAATTTGAATACAAAACCTTTACGTTAGGAGAACAGCTAACGGAAGAGCAGAAAGAATACTTCAGTAAGTATGGAGTAATTCACTTTAAAAAGTTTATTGAACCAGAAACAGCACAACTTTTCATTTCGGAATTAGCTAAAATCGAAAAGCAATGGCTTGAAGAAGGGATTGAGAAAGTGAAAGGGATTCCGTTGAAATTTGGTAAAGATCACGAAGGAAACCCGATGATTCAGCGCATGTGCTTCACCAATCAGTTTAGCCCAGTTTTAGCAGAATTAATCAGAGATCCCCGCTTGCAATTGTTAATTGAGCTATTAGCGCCTTATGAAGGTCGCATTAGCGAAGATGAAAAAGATGGTTTGGTGTTCAATCACTACATCAATCAACCGAATTCAAAGTTCAGCCAAATGGGCTGGCACACCGATAGCCCACGCGATTTATTTTTAGGTCAAAAGATCCTTCCCATGTTAAACGTGGGCATTCACTTGGATAACTGCCCTTCATCGAATGGTGGACTTCGGGTTTTACCGGGAACGCATACGCAAGGCGTGTTGAAGTTGTTATTCGGAAAGAAGCAATTCATCGACCATAAACCAGATCCAAGAGAAGCTGCGTTCGAAATCGAACGGGGTGATTTAACTATCCATGATGGCCGTTTATGGCACCGGGTAGAGGTTTCGCCTAATGTGGGCGAAAAATCCCGCCGCCGCGTGATGTATGTTCCCATTATTACTGGAAAGTACAAGCCGAAAACAGATCAAAGTAAGACTCCATTCTACCACAGATTTGCGAAAGTGGTGACGAAATAAAAAAAGCGACTCTTTACCAGAGTCGCTTTTTTTAGCTTTTTGATTCGATATAAGACTGCAAAATAATCGTGGCGGATACCCGATCGACGGTCCCCTTTTCTCGTCTATCTTTCTTCGACATTCCTCCCGCGATCATTGCTTGCATGGCAAGCTTCGAAGTGAAACGTTCATCGTGTTCTGCTAATGGCATTAATGGAAACTTCTTGCGAAAGCTTTTGATAAAAATCCGAACTCCAGCTGTAGAATCGGTATCGGTGTTGTCAAGATTTTTGGGCATTCCGATGACTACTTGGTCCACCGTTTCCTTCTCAAAGTAGGTTTGAAGAAAGGCTAATAAAGTGTGCGTGGGCACTGTATCTAACCCATTTGCAATAATCTGCAATGGATCCGTCACTGCTATTCCTGTCCGTTTTAGGCCAAAATCAATCGCTAGAATGCGCCCCATCTTAGGAATTTAAATACCCCTTGTCGCGCAAAATCTTATCTAGTAATTTCTTGTCATTATCGTTATTGAAAACAGTAAATGGCAAGTACAAGAATTGGTATTTCCCCATCTCTAAGATATAGGCATTCTTATCCTTGTAAGCTCCTACAATCATATCCCATTTAATCATTCCACCTTCTTTATCTGAAAGCTTCATGAAGATTTGGCGACTATCAATCTCGTAACGGTATTTATCAAATAATTGCTTGTATTGCGCTAATTGCGTGATTCCAGTAAATTGAATCAACCAGAAAAGAAGATAACCGATTACACCGACCGCGATGAAAATATAGATCCAGTAATTTTTATAAGTTCCTGTTAAGTTCAAAGCCACATTTCCTAAAACGAGTGCTAAAGGAATAAAGGCAAATTTCCATTGATTCGAGAACAACTGGCGCATGCATAATCCCACAAATTTGTTTTTTTCTAGCGCGAATTTCTTCGTTTTGATCGCTAGGGGATTAGAAGGTGCTTGCATTTGGCGCTGTTGAGCACCGTACATTTTAGACATATGGAATGATTTTTAAACGCTAATTAAGGCGTAAAGGTACGAAAATTGGATAATTTTGGTAATTTTAAATCGCACAATTTGAATTAAAGCAATCCCTATGTCTGCCAAACAAGTACTTGATGGCCCTGCCCTCCTCCAAAAAATCCGACGAATTGCCTTTCAAATCTATGAGAATAACTTCGAAGAGACTGAAATTGTTATTGCAGGTATTGTAGGCGAGGGTTTCGCTTTTGCCGAACTATTGTGTGAAGAGATCAAAAGTATCTCCAAGATCAAAGCCATTCCGGTAAAAATTGACTTAAATAAAGAGCAACCCTACGAGCGCCCAGTAAAATTCGAAGGTGGAACAGATGCCCTTGAAAATAAGGTAATCATCGTGGTAGATGACGTTTTGAACACAGGACGGACGTTCTCCTACAGCTTAGCCCCCTTTTTAAGCATGCACGTGAAGCGCATTCAAGTGGCCGTCATCGTGGATCGCAACTACAAGCGCTTCCCTATCTCAGCGGATTACAAAGGGTACGAGCTTTCAACCACGCTTTCTGAGCACGTGCAAGTGATTTTATCAGATCCCACGAAAAGAGGGGTGTATTTAGCTTAGTTTTTCTGCCAAATTTCCCAAGCCTTATCGGCCTGGCCTTGCAACATCTCTAATCCGGCATAGATGCCTCCCACCTTGTGTTCAAGCCCTGCCTTCAAGAAAGCCGTCTCTAATGGGTTGTAGACGATATCGTATAAATAGTGTTGCTTGTTCAATAATTCGTACGGAATAGGTGGCTTCTCATCTACCTTAGGAAACATCCCTAAAGGTGTCGTATTCACGATAAGGCCAATTTCTTCCATCATTTCAGGTAATTGCTCGTAAGTCACTATTTCATCCGATGCTTGACGAGAAACCTTAATCACCTCGAATCCCATATCTTCCAAGGCCACGATGATCGCTTTCGCTGCCCCTCCTTGACCTAAAACACAAGCCTTTAAGGATCCAAAGTTTTTAAATTTGTCCCAAAACTCCACCGTCGTACGAAACCCCCAATAATCGGTATTGTAACCGCGAGTGTATCCGTCAGCGGCGATTTTGATGGTATTTACGGCGCCTATTTGAGCAGCGGCTAAATCTATCTCATCTAACAAAGGCATCACCACTTGCTTGTATGGTATCGTTACATTCAGCCCTTTAAGATTCGGATTTGCCGATAGAATCGCCTTGAACTCATCGATGCTAGGAATGGGGAATTGCTCGTAAGCGTGGGTTTTAGAGAGACCTAGCTTTTCGAATTTTTCAGTGAAATAAGCTTTGGAAAAAGAATGACCTAATGGATAGCCAATTAGACCGTATAAGTGCGAAATAGCCATCTTATTTGCGTTTTGAAATCAATCCCCAAATGATGGGCAGAACCGATACTCCGACGATTCCCAAGACCACTTTTTCGAAATTTGCTTTAACGAATTCGTTATCCCCTAAGAAATAACCGGCCGCAGAAATACTGCTGACCCAAAGTGTCGCCCCTAAAAATCCATACAATAAATACACGGGATAAGACATGCGGCCAGCGCCAGCTACGAAAGGAGCCACCGTACGAACGATCGGAATGAATCGAGCTAGGATAACCGTTTTCGGGCCATATTTGGCATAAAACGCCTCTGTTTCTTCAATGTGCTTGCGCTTCAAAAACAAAACCTGCTCTCGTTCTCGAATGATACTACTAAAATACTTACCGATAAAATAATTGACTTGATCACCTAACAGCGCTGCCCCTATCAACAAGGGAATTACCGTTCCTAAAGACAATTCGCCACTGGCCGCAGCTAATAAACCCACCGAGAACAACAGGGAATCGCCTGGCAAAAAAGGCATCACGACTAGTCCCGTCTCTACGAATACAATCAGAAACAAAAGACCATAGGTCAATGCGCCATGAGCGGCAATAAATTCCGACAAAAAGGTTAATGGATCTTTTAGTAGATCTAATAAAAGCTGCAGCATCCGAACTATTTCGTTAAGAAGTGGTCAAACGTATCGCCACGTAATCCTAAACGAATCGTTTCTAATGAAATAACCTCCTGCGGAGCAATATTTCCTACGTTTACGTTCGCTCCTAC
>CAJCBY010000272.1 GCA_903960725.1 uncultured Cytophagaceae bacterium
CTTTCGTGGTCCAGTAATTTTGCAAATAGCGCAGGCGTTTTTCCTTACGTGCTGGGCCCAGTTTTTCGTAGAAATCGATGGCGTCGTCTACCGCCAAATCTGTATGAACCGGAATCGTTCCCACGTGATTTAGGTGTTTAATATCCGACAATGAAACTCCTTCCTCAGCAATCAGCGGCCAGATTTGCGCAATCTTTTCCTTGCGAACATGTAAGATTCCAACGCCCAAAGGCACCGCCAGCCACTTATGTAAACTCGCTCCATAGTAGTCGCAGTTCAGGTCTGAAATTTTGAATTCAAATTGTGCAACGGCGTGAGCTCCGTCTACCATCACTTCCACTCCGCGGGCATGGGCCATGTCGCAGATTTGGCGGACGGGATTGATTTGACCTGTGATGTTGACCATGTGACACACCATGATGAGTTTGGTTTTATCCGTGATGGCTTTGGCATACAAATCAACGATCTCTTGATCTGAAGCCGGATTGACAGGCAATGAGATGACTTTCAAGACGATTCCATGACGACGTGCCACCTGCTTGAACATGTCTTGCATCGCACCATAATCTTGCATCGCAAAAATGGCCTCCTCCCCGGCTTTCCAGGGAAAACCGGCAATAATCGTATCTAATGATTCCGTTGTATTTCGCGTTAAAACGAGCGTGTCTTCTGGGCAACCCACCAGGCGAGCAACACGTGCCGCGATCCGATTCTTATTCTCAAACTGCACCGTTCTCATATAATACGCGCCTTGGGCATTTACTTTTCGGATATGTCTGAAGTATTTTTCCAAAGTCGCCTCCGGAGTAATATTATAATAACCGCTTTCGAGGTTAATAAAGTCTGAACTCAGTTTATATCCTCCTCGAATTCCCGCCCAAAAATCTTCGTCTGAGGCAAGTGACTCGACAGTTTGAGTTTTGGCATACGAATACCAAGGAGCTGAAGCCCCTAAAAGTGTACAGGCTTTAAGGAAGGTGCGTTTGTTCATGACAGAAAATTAACAAAAAAATCACATTTTGCCCTTGAATAATGAAGAATGTCATTAAATTTGTTTTCGGCCTCATTTTAGGCGAATACCTAGAACATTTTAACAAAAAATACCATGATGAAAAGAAGAGATGCCATCTCTCAAATCGCCCTGTTATTAGGGGGTGCTTTCACAGCTCCTACGCTAATGGCTATGGATGTGAGAAACGGCAATAGCTCCATCGCTGCCTCAGATTTCAGCTTATCTGATGCGCAACGCAAAATCGTCTCAGCCGTTGCTGAACATATCATTCCAAGAACGTCTACACCAGGCGCGATCGATGCAGGTGTTCCTTCCTTCATCGAAATGATGTTACAAGATTGTTATAAAAAACCAGAACATTACAGCTTTCTAAAGGGGGTGAATGACTTAGCTAAGGCTAATTTCTTAGCACAACCTGCTTCTAGTCAAGTGGCTATGTTAACTTTATTAGAAGCCAACACGAAAGATTTAATGAAGGGCTATTCTCAGAAGAAAATCAAAGTGGGCGATAACATTGACAAGGACACATTAGAAGGCGCTAATGGCGTGCCATTCTGGAGATTAATGAAAGAACTAACCTTGTTAGGATACTACACTTCCGAAAAAGGAGCTCTAGCGTCCTTTAATTATGAGCCAACTCCTGGCAAATATGAGTTGATTACGGATATGAAGCCGACTCAAAAATCTTTCATGTATTAA
>CAJCBY010000273.1 GCA_903960725.1 uncultured Cytophagaceae bacterium
ACAACTTATTATACTACCTATGAAGCCAGAGAAGAAAGTGCACGAGTTTCTGGTTCAACCACTAACACGACATTTGCAAACATTGAACGCAAACCCAATGTAAAAGGTATTAAAGAAGGATATGATTATAGCAAGCTTGATAAATATGGAATAGTTGAAGAAAATACGGTTATAGATGATCGTATTGTATTAATTGGCGAAGTTACTTCGAGCATCGATCAAAAAGGGTCATATACAGACAATTCTAAAACCACCAAAAAAGGACAATTAGGGTTTGTAGATAAGTCGTTCATATCGGAAGGTGAAGAGGGGTTTAGAATTGCTAAAGTTAGAATTCGTGAGGAACGCATTCCAGCTATAGGAGATAAAATGGGTTCACGTGTAGGACAAAAAGGAACGGTTGGTCTTATTATTCCTGAAAAAGACATGCCTTTTACTGCGGACGGTCTAAGACCTGACCTTATTATTAACCCGCATGCTTTACCATCGCGTATGACTATTGGTCAGTTACAAGAATGTCTCTTTGGAAAAGTGTGTGGCATTTATGGGGCATATGGGGATTGCACTGCCTTTGCTAGTAAAGGTGCTAATTACGATACGTATGGACCTATGTTAACCAAAATGGGTTATCATAATAGCGGAAATCAACTTATGTATAGTGGGTTTACAGGAGAACAACTATATTCAGAAATATTTATTGGTCCGACGTATTATATGCGTTTAAAACACATGGTTAAGGATAAGATTAATTATCGTGCTACGGGTAAACGCAACTTTTTAACTCGTCAAACAAATCAAGGGCGCGCCAATGATGGTGGACTGAAGATTGGTGAAATGGAACGCGATAGTATTATGGCGAACGGCTTGTCGTATTTTTTAAATGAATCGTATATGGTTAGGGGCGACCAATATTATATGGGAATTTGTAATAAAAGTGGTGCCATTGCTATTTATAATCCGGATGCCAATTTGTTCTTAAGTCCTTTTGCTGATGGTCCATTGGTTTTTAATAAAACTGTAGAAGGAAACGAAGTGCTAAATGCGGTTAGTAAATTTGGACGTTCGTTTAGCATTGTCAGAATACCGTTTGCTATGAAATTGTTAATACAAGAATTGCAAGTTATGAATATTCAAATGCGAATCATTACTGAAGATAATATTGACCAATTGTTGAATTTATCATACCAATCTCGCAATATTGATAAGCTACTCCATATTGAACAAGGAGAAGCTGAAATTGAAGTGAAAACTATAATTGAAAATTACAAACGTGACCTAGATAATTTAGTTACAACAACAACAATGCAACCTACCAGACCGGCTATAATTCAAGAAAACATTGAGTATCAGGAATTTTCTCCGCCTTCAGGTGTACCAAATTTTCCACCACTTGGTACACCAAATTTTCCACCGCCAGCAGATTCTCCCCCTAATGCTCCAGCAGATTCTCCCCCTAATGCTCCAGCCGATTCTCCCCCTAATGCTCCAGCCGATTCTCCTCCTTATGCTCCAGCCGATTCTCCCCCTAATGCTCCAGCCGATTCTCCCCCTAATGCTCCAGCCGATTCTCCTCCTTATGCTCCAGCAGATTCTCCGTTAACTGGCGGAGAATCACAACTGCATCCGTTCGCAGAACCATCGATGAATATAGCATTCAATAATCTTAGCAAGGAAAATCAACATCAAATATTAGGATTAAATAACATACAACGAAAAAGTGTCATGGATGAAATTATTCGAAAATCATCTGAAGTAGACAAAAGCAAATATATTTTAGGTGGAGCATTCGAAGCATTACCGGTTGATAAAAAATTAGTTGCATTACATGGAGGATACACATCTATGGCTAAAGATTTCGGCGGTTTGGCCAAAACAGCTCCACTAATGTCTAGCAAATTTCATCGAACTGAACCTATTTATAATCAATTGGCAGGAAAATTGCCATTATTATCTATAGACGAAAAGACGCCTACGCCCAATGATACTACAGCAACAGATGATACTAAAGATTCTTCCTCATTAAGCAACAGTGGTTCTGTAAAAAGAATAACTATTTAATTTACTAAATAAAATTGAAAATAAAATATAATAAAATCAAGTGATTA
>CAJCBY010000274.1 GCA_903960725.1 uncultured Cytophagaceae bacterium
ATTAGTGGTTAAAGAAGCGAATGAAGCAGGTGGTTATGGTATGTTAATAGGGCCAAAATCCACCAAAGAAGAACAAGAAAAGTTCAAATCCCTCATTCTCAGCAATCCAAGAAATTACATTGCGCAACCAACCATTTCCCTTTCTCGTGTTCCCTGTCTTATTGATGATCATGCTGAAGGCAGACACGTAGATTTACGTCCCTACATTTTGTATGGTGACGGGGTTAACGTAATGCCGGGTGGCTTAACTAGAGTGGCTTTGCGAAAAGATTCGTTGGTAGTTAATTCGTCGCAGGGAGGTGGGTCGAAGGATACGTGGGTTATGTATTAGGTTTTCGGGGTCTGAATCGTTGAAAGATCAAATGATTCCGCCCCCGAAATCCTACTACATATCAATAAAAGGCAAATGAATTAGCCCCTACTATTTCAATACATATCAAAAATGGAAAATGATTCCGACTCCGAAATCCTACTACATATCAATAAATGGCAAATGAATTAGACCCTCAAACAGTAGACAGTGGTCAGTAGAATTTAGAGTAGAGATAATAGAGTATAGAGTAGAGATGGTTAATTGTATCTTTACTCTATACTCTCTAATCTATTAACTACTGTCTACTGACAACTGAACACAAAGCCTCCGGACTCATTCCCTTCGGACTGACGACCATGGTCTACCAAATAACACACAATTTATGGGTATAATTTTCCCCTTGTTTGGCATTTTTACTTCTTTCATTCTGATCTATTATCTAAGTTCATTGAATAGATCAAATGCCTTTTTAGCCCTGTTTTTCTTGTGCTGCAATCTAATTGTTATGGTATATTATGGACTGCATTATACGGTTGATCCATTTTGGGAAGGAATTTGTTTTGTTCATTGGCTTCCGCTTTCCTTTCTATTAGGTCCATTTTTGTTTTATTATGTCAAAACAATGGTAACCAATAATCATAAATTAGAAAAAATAGACTATCTGCATCTTATCCCCGCAGCATTTATTTTTATTAACTGCCTGCCATTTACAACACTTCCATTTGAGGAAAAATCAAGAATTGCACATGAAATAGTTAATGTAACACTGAAATACACTCTTGATTTTCAATTTGTCTCTTTTGAATTTATTCTCATTTCTAGGTCCCTGCATTTAATCGCCTATTGCCTTATATCGTTGGTCTATTTTACCATTTATTCAAAAAAGACGAAGGTGAATTTTGGACAATTATCTACGAATCATGCCATCCTAAAAAGGTGGATATACTTACTGTGCGCCATTCAGTTTGTCATTTCGAGCAATAGTGTATTACATATTTTGCATGTGGTGGGCATCTATTTTGATTTTGAAAGCGAGGCTTACACGAAAATTTTCACTTCGAAGAACCATTACTTAACCGTTGCTGGAGGTGGATTTTTTCTGCAAAATTTGTTCCTGTTTTTATTTCCCAAAATCCTATATGGAAACGTCTCCTTCATCCCAGATACGTCAAATGGCGGTTTATTCAATGACATCAAGTCAAATCTTCCTAAGAGAAGAAAGCCTGTAGAAATTAATTTTGAGATTGATGAAGAATTAGCCAGCTACCTAATCAGCCGTCCTTTCACAAAAAAAGAATTCTCCATCGCACAGACAGCTTTTGATTTAAAAATCCCAGAAAGGACTCTTTCTCTCTATTTTAATACGCACTTAGGATTGTCATTTAGTGATTGGAAAAAGAAATTACGTATTGACTACGCGATTGAAATGATTAAATCAGGGGACTCCAAAAAAATCACCATTGAAGCCATTTCCTCCAATGCAGGATTTGCATCAAGATCAAAATTCATTGATGCCTTCAAAGAACAAACGGGCATTACGCCATCCGCTTATATAAAATATTTAGAAAAAAAATAAACTATTGATCATGTCACACCAGTCCTCCGAACTGACGACTTACTACTGACTACTGACTACTGTCAACTGTACACTAATACCATACCCATCAAAAAAGGGGCTAATGCCCCTTTTTGATTCCACCTTTGCTCTTTGTGCTTTTTGCTTTGTGCTTTAAATCTCTAATCTATACTCTAAAGTTATAGCTCTTGATTCCGAAGTATATCTTCTAATGTCTCTCGCCTCCGAATCACCCGGGCTACACCCCCATCCACTAACACCTCTGAGGGCAAGAAACGGGAATTATAATGTGAGGCCATCGTGAAACCATAGGCTCCGGCGTTAGCCAAGGCGATGATATCCCCTTCCTTCACCTCATTTAAAAGGCGTTCGTTTTCTTTCCCTTTCAAGTCAAACGAGAAGGTATCTGTTTCACAGATGTACCCCGTCACGCGGTAGTTTTCTTGTTTAGAAGTGTCTTGATTCGAGGCATTGAAAATGTAGTGGTAAGAACCATACATCATGGGGCGAATTAAGTGATTCAAACCAGAATTGATGCCTACAAATGTCTTGACAGGATCGCGTTTTACGACATTAGTTTCTGTCAAGAAAGTGCCTGATTCGCTCACTAAAAACTTGCCTGGTTCTACCCAAAGGCGTAATTCACGACCGTATTTGGCGCAGAAAGCACGAAAGGCGTTGCTCATGATTTGGCCTACTTCTTTCATATTTACACCCGGATCTTCGGGAGAATATGGGACTTTGAATCCTCCTCCTAAATCGATGATTTGTAAGTCTTTGAAGTCGTAAGCGAAATCAAAAAGGGCGGATGCTGCTTGCTCAAAGGTCTTTCCGTCCTTGATATCGGAGCCGGTGTGCTGGTGCAAGCCGACTACGTTCATGTTGTATTGTGCTACGATGGCTAGAATCTCCGCTTTTTGATGAATGGAAATTCCAAATTTCGATTCCGGGTGCGCCGTCATAATCTTCTCGTTTCCACCGCCAAAAACATGGGGCTTAATACGAATTAAACAGGGCTGCGTTGAACCATAGGTTTGACCAAACTTTTCTAAGACTGATAAATTATCGAGGTTGACGATGGCACCTTTGGAAACCGCATATTCAATCTCTGAAAAATGCACCCCTGAAGGCGTAAACGTAATATTTGACCCTTCGTATCCGGCGATTAAGCCTAACTCTAATTCCTGTGGTGATACCACGTCCATGTCGACTCCATTCTCCCGCATTAAGCGTAAAATAGACAAATTTGTGTTTGCCTTAACCGCATATTTAATGGTCAAATCAATTCCTTCAAAAGCACCTCTCAAAACCGAGATTTTTTCCCTAATTTTGTCGGCATCGTATACATAAAGAGGTGTACCAAATTCTTTGGCCAAATCGGTTAAAGGAATGTTTTGAATTGAATAATATGCCATAGGGAAAATTGTAAGCCACAAAGATACTAATCTAACGAACATGAAAAGAATATTTATCGCCTTATTCCTTTTAACGCCACTTTTAGCCAGCGCCCAAATCAAGAGCGGCCCCATGTTAGGCTATTCTGAAATGAAGGAAGTATTAGTTTGGGTTCAAACGGAGAAAGGGGCTAATGTGAGCATCAATTATTGGGAAAAGGGGGACAAAACGATTCATAAAACCGATCCAGTAGCAACAGAGAAGTCGACTGCCTACATCGCACGCATCATAGCGGATGAAGTGAGTATGGGGAAAAAATATGAATATGAGGTAGTTGTGAATGGTAAAAAAGTAGCTATTGATTATCCGCTAGAGTTCCAAACGCAGGAACTTTGGCAATACCGAAAAGACCCACCTGCCTTTTCATTCCTTTTCGGAACCTGTAATTATGTGAATGAAGAAGCAACAGATCGTCCAGGACGCCCTTACGGAGGCGCAGATGAAGTTTATGCGTCGATGTTTGCGAAGAAACCAGACTTTATGCTGTGGGGTGGAGACAATTTCTACTACCGTGAACCAGACTACACAAGAACCGGAATGATTCATCGGAATAACCACGCGAGATCGGTTAAATCCATTCAACCCTTGTTAGGTAGCGTGCACCAATACGCGATTTGGGATGATCATGATTATGGTCCCAATGATGCAGATCGTTCTTTCCCGCTCAAATATACTTCACTTGAAATGTTCAAAATGTATTGGGGAAATCCGAATTTCGCCTTTCCTAACGAAGGAATTACGGGTAAATTTCAATGGGCTGACGTAGAATTTTTCTTAATGGACGACCGCTGGAACAAGGCTCCAAACGAGTTAAATGATCCCAACAAAGATTATTGGGGTGCTAAGCAAATGACTTGGTTATTAGATCAATTGTCCACCTCAAGAGCAAGCTTTAAAATAATTGTCAATGGTGGACAGGTCGTTAGCCCTGCCAAAGTATTCGAAAACATGGCGAATTACGAGGCAGAAAGAACGTATTTACTTAAAGAATTAAAGAATCGTAAGATTCCAGGCGTCCTCTTTTTCACAGGCGATCGCCATATCTCAGACTTAAATAAATTAGAACGCGAAGGAACCTATCCTTTGTATGATTTGACAGTTTCTCCCATGACCGCCGGAAAAGCAGATGCGGTTAAACAAGATTACAATGAAACCTTAGTTCCTGGAACCTTAGTGCAAGAAAGAGCCTTCTCTAAAATAGAAGTGTCTGGCCCACTTAAAGACCGAACATTAACGATTACGCTTTTTAATGTCAAAGGAGAGGTAATTTGGTCAAAAGCGCTTAAATCCACTGAATTGAAATAATATGGAAGTTGTATTAAATAGATTAGATCAAGATTTTCACTTTGAGGCCAAAGGCGCCTCCCCCATTTCTGTGCACATCGATGCCGCCGAAGGAATTGGTGGACATAACGCCGGCGCACGCCCCATGGAACTCTTATTAATGGGTTTAGGAGGCTGTACTGCCATAGATGTCATCTTAATACTAAAAAAGCAAAGACAAACTATCGAGGACTTCCAAATTCGCGTCCAAGGTGATCGCGAAAAGATCGAAGGAACAGAAAAGAGCCCATTCAATCAGATTAATATTCAATTCGAGTTGAAAGGGATCATCGATGGAAATAAAGCCCTAAAGGCCATCCAAATGTCCATGGACAAATATTGTTCAGCCACAGCGCAATTAGAGTCTAGCGCAAATATCACACATACCTTACTTTTGAACGGAGAAAAATTCGACGCCTAATGCAAGCATATTTAGATTTACTAACCCACATTAAAGAAAACGGAACCTTCAAATCCGACCGTACGGGAACTGGAACAACCAGTGTTTTTGGCTACCAAATGCGCTTCAACTTAGAAGAGGGATTCCCCCTAGTCACTACCAAGAAAACGCACTTAAAATCAATCATTTACGAACTCTTGTGGTTCTTAAAAGGCGAAACTAACATAAGCTATTTAACCGAAAATAGTGTGCGTATTTGGGATGAATGGGCAGATTCAAACGGTGACCTAGGTCCGGTCTATGGAAAACAATGGAGAAGCTGGGAAGGTGCTAATGGAGTAGTAATCGACCAAATCAAAGAAGCCGTTCACACGCTTAAAACAAACCCAGATTCCCGTCGTATCATCGTTAGTGCTTGGAACGTCGCAGACTTGCCTAAAATGGCACTAATGCCGTGTCATGCCTTCTTTCAATTCTATGTAGCCGATGGAAAATTATCATGTCAATTATACCAACGCTCTGCAGACGTATTCTTAGGAGTTCCTTTCAACATCGCCTCCGATGCTTTATTGACCATGATCATGGCGCAAGTTTGTGACCTAGGTCTAGGTGATTTTGTCTGGACAGGGGGCGACACACACCTTTACAGCAATCACATGGAGCAGGTAGACTTGCAATTAACGAGAACG
>CAJCBY010000275.1 GCA_903960725.1 uncultured Cytophagaceae bacterium
AAAGGATTGATTAGTTCTCATCACGGGAAAGGATTCTATGTTTCAAGTACGAATACAAAAAATGCTTTGCGGGTTTTTATCCTAATGGATGCATTAACTCCGTACAAAGAGATCTTGTATGAAAGCATTATCCAAAACTTAGGGGAAGATGTTAGTCATAATTTATTTTTCCACTACCACGATATAGAATTATTTGAGGAGTTAATTACAAATAATTTGGGAAAATATAATCACTATATTATCCTACCCCACTTTAATAAAAGTGTTGCCAAAATCGTTTCTAAAATACCCAAGGATAAATTATTAGTACTCGATATTAATATCAAGGAATTCAGTGACGACTATGCCATACTGTACCAAAATTTTGAATCAAATATCCATAAAGGACTAACATCATCTTTAGAGAAAGTAAGAAAATACCAACAGATCAATTTAGTATTAAGCTCAAAAAGCTTTCAATATACACCTGATGGTATCATTCAAGGTTTTACCCAATTCTGCACAGAAAACAAGTTAGAGTTTGATATCATTCCTGATTTAGATGACGACTACGAATTGCAAGTAAATCAAGCGTATATCGTCTTTAGGGAATACGACCTAATCAAGATGATCAATTGGACCACAAAGAACAAATTGAGGGTTGGAAAGGATATTGGTATTATTTCCTACGATGATACACCTTTAAAAGAAATTATCGCTGAAGGAATATCTGTCATTTCAAATGACTTTAAAAAAATGGGTCAGCGAGCAGCGGAAATGATTATTCATCGGGAAAGAGGCCGCGAATCGAATGAGTTCTATTTTATTGACCGCGGATCTCTATAGATCTAAGTGGACATTTAGCCATCCTGCGTCCATTTTAACACCCAAAGAATTATAAAAATCGATAGCTGGCTGATTCCAATCCAAAACCTGCCACATCATTCCTGTGCAATGCATCCGTTTAGCTTCTTCGATTGCTTCTAAAATCAAGCGTTTTCCTAGTCCTTTACCTCGAAAACTTTCCTTGATATATAAATCCTCTAAATAGAAGCGTCTACCCTTCCAAGTAGAAAAACGGTAGTACCAGAGAGAAAAACCAGCTAATTCATCATTTAGATAAATCAGATTAGCAAAGAATAAAGGATTCTCCGAAAATCCACCAGCTATATAATCATCTATCGTGGAGCTAACCTCTTCAGGCGCTTTTTCGAAAATGGCCAATTCCATCACTAAATCTCGTACTAAACTAATATCTTCTTTTGTTGCTCTCCGAATTTCTATCTTATCCATTGATGGCTCTCAGTTTAGTTAATAATGTTAAAAAGTCATGCGGAAACTCTTGTTCAAATTGCATGAATTCATTAGTTGTTGGATGAACAAATCCTAATGAATAAGCATGCAAGGCCTGTCGAGGGCATATTTTGAAAGCATTGTCAATAAATGACTTAAAACTGGCCATCGACGACATATAACGGATTTTATCCCCACCATAAGTAGAATCGGAAAACAAAGGATGTCCAATGGACTGAAAGTG
>CAJCBY010000276.1 GCA_903960725.1 uncultured Cytophagaceae bacterium
ACTCACTGCCACTCGTTACATGGCAAATGCGTGTAGGACGATACCAAGGTAAACCGAAATCCCACTCCATATCTGCATCATACACGAATAAATCCCCGGTTTCGTTGAAGGCAATATCAAATGCGTTCCGATAGCCCGCACTAACTAATTCCCACTTCTTTCCTTCAGGATCAATGTTTGCAATCCAACCACCCGGCGCATAACGATCGTTTGCATGCCCACGTGGATCTTTGATCAACGGGAAGATATTATCTTCTTGCCAATTTTTAGGCAAGCGGTAGGCATCCATTGGAGGGACATCGGTATGATTTCCAGAAATTAAATAAATCGATTTTTTATCAGGGGATAAAATTATGCTGTGTGGACCGTGCTCGCCTTCGCCTACAAACTCTTTCATCAACGTGATTTTGTCAAATTGATCATCCCCATCTAAATCTTGCACGCGATATAAACCGCTACCTCTAGGCGTAAAGCTAGAACCGGGGGCACGACCCGAAGCACTAGGTTTAGTTGCACGCGCATTAACCATCACATATAAACTGTTGAAAGCGTAAAGCATACCGTGCGCGTTTCCAATACCTAACGTATCCACGCCTTTGCCAAATTTCAACTTCTCAATTTGAGGTTTCACGCTTGCAGCTCCTGCCGCAGGAATCGTTAAGCGATACAATCCGCCATATTGATCTGAGCAAATCATTCTGCCCTTATCATCAAATGTCATGGATACCCAAGACCCCATATTCTCATCTGATGGGCTAATTAAATGCTCGATTTTAAACCCCGGCTGCAAACGGATTTTATCTAATTTTGGATTAGTTCCCTCTACGTGAGCAGGTTCAATTTTAAATAAGTTGTTGAAGCCCAAACTCCCCAGACTAAGTAACAGGACACTCGCAATTAAATACTTACCGATTGATTTCATGGTTATTTTAAGTTTTTGATACGAATATTTTTAAATTCTACTTTCATGGGTGGTCCTACGTGCACTTGTACACCCAGCCACCCAGAGGCCTTGCCATTTACTTGATCTAAATCCGTCACGTCACTCATCAAAATACCGTTCACAAAATGTTGCAGACGCTTGCCTTTGATGACTAAGTGAACCTCATTCCAATCTTCTGATTTGATGGCCGTTTTTAATGAATCTATGTTGCCTAAAGAGCCGGTCACCACGCGGGGTAACCAAGCGTTATTTTTCGAAAATGCACGCAGATTAGTTTTCATCGCTGCGTCCGTTTGTTCATTCACAGAGACAATTTCGCCTCGATAAGCCAAGGTTGTTCGGCCTCTTTCCTCGTAGTTTTGCCCAGTGTATCGGATTTCCCCATCGATATCTGCTTGATATCCTTTTAGTGCTAATGGCAAATCGGGCAGCAATTCCTCCGAACGGTAATTAATTCCTGTATTGCCCCCCTTTGAAATTTTAAACTCCGCTTTTAGCTCGAAGTCGGCCGGTTGAGAGCCCCGATAAATTAAAAATGTATTCCGTTTTAATAAGGTTTGAGGCGTGATTTCGCCAATGATACGACCATCTTCCACCCGCCAATAGGCAGGATCCCCTTCCCATCCCTGCAAGGATGTTCCGTTAAAAATGGATTTAAACCCCTTCTCAAGTTGTTTGTTCTGGCCAAAGCTGGGAGCTTGAATAGCCAGCAAAGACACAAACAGCCATATGAATTTATGGCGATTAGTTTTCATTTTTAATAGGTTTAGAATTTTAAATTAGTTTAAAAAGTTTGAAAAATGGTTTATCGGCTTGAATTTTTTTGCTATAATTAGGCCACATATGAAAAACAGAACAGCCCTTTTAGTCCTATTTTTGCTAGCGCAATTATCGCTAACTGCCCAAGATTTTTTTGCAGGCGCGGCCACAAGAACCATTAATCCTGAAAAGGATTCTTTATACCTAGCAGGAGGCAAACCTAATCGTCCATTTATTGACGTACATGACAATCTTTATGTCAAAGCTTTGGTGCTAAGTAATAGTAAAAACAACATCACCCTGCTTACATTTGATTGTATCGGATTGTTGTATCCTCAACTGCAAGAAATTCGAGCGAGAATCAAATCTGAACTTCCGCTACTTGATCCAGAGCACATTGTCATGTCATCAACACATACCCATTCGGGCCCTGATGTGGTGGGGATTTGGGGGAAAGATTTAGCGCATTCAGGTGTTGTGGATAAGCATATGCAGTTCATTGTTACTAGGGCCGTAGAAGCCATAAAGGAAGCTTATAATGCCAAAAAGCCGGTAACGATATCTTATGGGAACGGTTCATTTGGAGAGGATTGGGTAAAAAATATTTCAGAGCCCGGTGAGCTAGACAGGGCGGTAAGCGTCATTAAATTCAGCGACCTGAATGGAAAGAATATTGCTACGCTGACTAATTTTGCCTGCCATCCCACGATTATGGACGACACCAGCACGGCGGCAAGTTCGGATTATGTTTGGGGATATTATACGTATTTAGATGCGGCACAAGGCGGGGTGAATATGTTCCTTCAAGGGGCAATAGGGGGATGGGTTCAACCGGAAGGGGTTCCCCATACGTATGATCAAGCGAAACAGTATGGAACGTCCTTAGGGAAATATGTTTTCGCCTTACCTCAAGTTAAGAATTCGAATAAAAGCCTACAGTTTACATCGGCTAAAGTTGATTTTCCATTAGCAAATCCAGCCTTTCAGATGTTGTCCAAATCTGGGGTCATCAAAAGAACTTTTGGAAAAACGGTGAGCTCTGAGATAGCCTTTTTTACTATTGGCGATGCTTATTTTGCTACCCATCCCGGCGAAACCAGCCCAGCACTAAGCCACGCTACGAAGAAATTAATGAACAATAAGGGTCCTAAATTTGTCCTAGGTTTATCCCAAGATGCCTTAGGCTATATCATCAAGCCTAGCTTTTTTGACTCGAGTAATAATATACCTCACAGCAAATATCTGACGGGTATGAGCATAGGCCCAGAAACGATGGAGATCATTTATTCGACTTTAA
>CAJCBY010000277.1 GCA_903960725.1 uncultured Cytophagaceae bacterium
CCCAATACGATCCAACGCGTACATCACCGACGCCACATTCCCCGCATTGTATTTTATGATCGCAATTTCCATAAGCGTACAAAGGTATTAACTTTGGGGGATAATAGCCTCCTTTGCGGGGCCCTTTTATGAACAAAAAACTCGTTTACGAAACGCTCTACCTCGTTTGGATGGGGCTTTTGCCCTTGCTGGCGTCTGGCTTTTTGGGCTACTACGCGCTAGCTAATCCTACGTTTTTTACGTCCTTTTCTTTGCTTTCGTCAGTTGTTTTTTGGATTTGCGCCGCTTTAATCATGGGCCTGGCCCTCTGTCCTACGACATTTTTCGCCTTGTTTACGGGCTACGTTTATGGCTTTTCGGGACTCTTGCCGTTGATTTTGGCTTACTCGGCGGCTTCGGCTCTGGGTTATTTTCTCGCCAAAAAGTTCGGCGCGACAGCTTTGCTGTCGCGCGTACCTTCTAGTTTCCTGGCGAACGTGCGGTCATCCTCCTTTTCCTGGGTGTTCCTCGCGCGGCTTTCTCCTATTTTCCCTTTTGCCATCACAAACGCGATCATGGCTTTTGTAGGCGTTCCCTTCCGAGCGTTTATTACGGCTGGAACGTTAGGGATGTTGCCTCGAACATTTTTGGCAGTATTTACCGGAATTTCAGCATCATCATGGGCATTATTATTTGCTCGGCCTGAATTATTACGCTGGCAAGATGTGGTTTCGGTGCTGCTTTTGGTCGTTTCCGCAGTGGGGATGTATATTTTGGGACGACGTTCTCTTCGCTAAGTGCATTTCAAGGCTTATTTGGCACTATTGTGATGAAATAAGCTCGAAGTACTGAGAGGGCATTTCAGGTATTGACAGTTTTTGTCAATTATCAAAGAGCAAAGTTCAAAGACCAGATTTCTAAGTAATGACTAAATCGCATTGCGATGACTAAGCCAAAGGCGACCAAGTCACGAAGTGACGACTAGCGACCCCGTCGCTTCTAAATTATCAGTTTATTTAACGGTATTCCCCACAATTTAGGTTACATTTATCCATGCAACCACTAAACATCAAATTATACGATTTAGCTCGTGCTAAATTGCACCTAAACGATTCTGACGCCATGGAATTTGTATCCACCATTCACGAATTACAAGAAAATCTGAAGGAGAATTTGGTAACAAAAGAATTTCTCAGCAAAGAACTTTCAGATACAAAATTCGATATTCTAAAATGGATATTTATTTTCTGGGTAGGTCAATTAACCATCACAATAGGCATCGTTCTGATGCTAATCAAAAAATAAATTCATTTCCTAAAACGCGACGCCATGAACGCTGATTCAAGTATTCAAGAACTACAAGATCACCGAGATGAAAATAAGGTGAATAATGGCGTCAAGCTCGAGAAAAGAATTGAATTTAATTCAATCGAGCATTTTCATAATTTAGAGCTCAGGCTCCTTGAAAGATTCAATAAACTAGAAATTCAGTTAATAGAGGCTAAATTAGAAATATTCCAATGGATGTGCTTCTTTTGGATTACTCAGATGGCGGTCAACGTTGTAGCCATTATGATATTACTCAAAAAATAATCCGCTGACTAAGTCCGCAGGACGACTAAACGACAAAGTCGTGACTAATTCGCAGAGCGATGACTTCGACGCAGTCGATGCGACTAAGCCGCAGGCTCCTGCGAATCTATCACCTGAACTTTTCCCCAAAGGTGCTTGTTCTCATCAATGAACTTCTTGTGAAGTGGGTGGTAAAGGTATTCTTTCTCTTTTTCGGCGCTGTCGAAAACTAGGACCACCGAAAAGGTGTAACTTGCTTCTGTTACGGGTTTGTCAAAATCCGTGACGATGGGCTTGCCTACGTGGGCTGAGGCGATCATCGGAAGTGTTCCTAAAGCTTTGAGGGCGCGGTAGAGTTGATCGGTTTCGGTGGTGGAGGTTGGGTTTTTGGCCCAAAAAAGAACATGATGTATAAAGGTCATTTTCGTTAAGTTAACTGAGGTTGCCGCAAAGGGCAAGGTCGAGGCTAGGGCGATAAAATCGCGGCGGGAGGTTGACATAGGTTTAATATTTTTTCAATTCTACAATGGAAAATCCACAAATCAAAGTGATTGTGACCGGGGTAACCGGAATGGTGGGCGAGGGCGTGATGCTGGAGGCGTTGCGTTCGCCGTTTGTGAAGGAGGTTTTGGCGATTAGTCGCAAGCCGTCTGGACATGCGCACCCGAAGTTAAA
>CAJCBY010000278.1 GCA_903960725.1 uncultured Cytophagaceae bacterium
CCGAACGACGGAATTCTAGCGATGACAAACGAACTTAAAGTCGTGGTAAATCACCCTTCAGATATCCCTTGGGCACAAGAATGGGCTGAGAAATTACCAGAGTCAGCAGAGTTATACTTGCAACCCGAGTGGTCTAAGCAAGAAAAAATGAATCCGATTATTGTGGATTTCGTTAAAGCGAATCCATCGTGGCGAATATCAGTCCAAACGCATAAATTTTTGCAGATTCCCTAGGCCCATTTGGCCCATAAAAAAAGCCCCCATTCTTGGAGGCTTTTTTATTATCTAAAATGAGATTATCGTTTTGCAATATCGACAAATGCACGTGCAGGTGAACCTACGTAGATTTGACGAGGACGACCGATAGGCTCCTTGTTTGTCATCATTTCTTGGTGTTGAGAAATCCAACCTGGAAGACGTCCGATCGCAAATAAGATCGTAAACATGTTCGTAGGGATGTGTAAAGCACGGTAAATGATACCTGAGTAGAAGTCTACATTCGGATATAATTTACGAGCTACGAAATACTCATCACTTAAAGCAGCCGCTTCTAATTCTTGCGCAATGGTTAAAACGGGATCATTAACACCTAAAGCCGTTAATACATCATCAGCCGCTTTCTTAATGATACGCGCACGTGGATCAAAATTCTTGTAAACACGGTGCCCAAAGCCCATCAAACGGAAGCCTGAAGTCTTATCTTTGGCCATAGCAATGAATTTCGCTGTATCACCACCCGCTTGCTTGATCTCTTCTAACATTTCAATCACCGCTTGGTTTGCACCACCGTGTAATGGACCAAACAACGCTTGAATTCCACCCGAAATACTAGAAAAAATACTTGCGTGAGATGAACCTATCAAACGAACCGTAGACGTAGAACAGTTTTGCTCGTGATCTGCGTGTAAGATTAATAATTTGTTCAAAGCCTTAGAAACGATAGGATCAACCTTGTATTCTTCGCCCGGTTTAGCGAACATCATTTTTAAGAAGTTCGAGCAATAGTCCAACGTTTGATCTGGAGCCACAATCGCTTCTCCGATTGATTTCTTGTAATTCCATGCTGCCAAAATAGGCAGAGCAGCAATCAAACGTAAGATATTCTCTTGCGTTTCAGCTGGATTATATTGACCTTCCATTAAACCTACTAAAGCAGATAATTCGCTCATTGGGTGAGTGGAAGACGGAATAACTTGTTGAATTTTTAATAATGCCTCGTTTGAAACGGTGTATTTCTTTACCGATGCTTCGAACGCATCTAGCTGAGCTTGCGTAGGCAATTCGCCATTTAATAATAGATAGGCCACTTCTAAGAAGCTAGCCTTATCTGCTAACACCTCGATACTATAACCGCAATGTCTTAGAATTCCTTCCTCGCCATCTAAAAAAGTAATCGCACTTTTTGTTGCACCTGTATTCTTGTAACCTGGGTCGTAAGTTACGTATCCAGATAAATCGCGAAGTTTCGCAATATCGATTGCTTTTTCGTTTTCAGTTCCTACGAAAGTAGGTAATTCAAACGATTGGCCATCGAGGTTAATCACAGCATTTTGAGACATAGTAGTAAGCTTAGTAAATTCGAGGCACTAAGATAATACGTAATTCTCAAAGGTGTATTACCTTTATATATCAGCAAGAAATAAATTTATTAAAGACAATTTTTTCTTTTAATATTTCAATATAATTCGAATTTTAAGCCGCAACTCTCGGAATTGATAAATAAATATGCCTTTTCTTCAAAGGATCGCTTTCTAAATTATGTCCAAATAGACACCCAATCCGACCCCCACTCGAGCACTAGCCCATCCACGGAAAAACAAAAAAACCTGGGGAAAATTTTAGCTCAAGAATTACAATCCCTCGGCATTCAAAACGCACACCTAGATGAATTCGGCTATGTATACGCACACATTGCCTCCAACGTTTCCCATGAAGTTCCAGGCTTGTGCTTTTGCGCCCATATGGACACCTCCCCTGATTGCTCCGGCGCAGGTGTGAAACCCCTCGTTCACCCCTATTACCATGGCCAAGACTTGGTATTACCAGACGATCCTTCGGTGGTAATCCGCCTTAGCGAACATCCAGACTTAGCGGAACAAATCGGAAACGATATTATCACTGCCAGCGGCACCACGCTTTTAGGCGCGGATAATAAAGCCGGAGTAGCTGAGATTATGGATGTCGCGGCTTTCTATTCCGCAAACCCAGAAGTTCCTCATGGACCCATCACGATTCTTTTCACCCCTGACGAGGAAGTAGGCCGCGGGACGGATCACGTGAATATGGAGAAGATTAATGCCAAATATGGCTACACCTTAGACGGCGAGAAGCGTGGTCATTTAGAGAATGAAACGTTCTCTGCAGACGGATTTGTCGTAAAAATTCAAGGTATTTCACAGCATCCAGGTTTTGCCAAAGGCCGCATGGAAAGCGCCCTCAAAATAGCCGCAGAAATAGTAAACACCCTACCCAAAGACCGCCTCAGCCCCGAAACCACCGAAGGAAAAGAAGGCTTCATCCACCCCAC
>CAJCBY010000279.1 GCA_903960725.1 uncultured Cytophagaceae bacterium
ATCCGATGAAATCATCAATTTACCGTCTTTAGCGACAACAATCATTTTCTTTACATATTCGTTATCTGCCATTTTAAAGGTAGCTGCATAATCCGCTATGCCACCAGAAGCAGCAGCAGACGCAACTGAAGTACCCGCTTTAACGCCTTCTAAGGTTTGACCTTGTGCTTCAATTTTTAATTTAGTTACCGCTCCACCTACACGAGTAAAGCTGATATCGCCACCCATTCCACCTAATACAAAAGCATCAGGCTTGCTACCAGGCGTTAATTCTGTATCTGGAAAACCTTCCGCTGACATAATTAATTTTCCTTCTTTGTCCGCTAATTTCAAGACTTTCACGTAAGGATTATCGCTCATGGTGTATTCACCAGCATAATCAGCGGCTTTTTGAGCATTAGAAACAAAGGCCAAACAAGTCAGGGCCATAGCTGACACAATAGAACGTAGATTTTTCATTTTTTTCTTAAAAGTTTAGGAGTTCAAAATTAAGAATTTAAATGAGCTTCCAAATTTTGTCACTCATTTTTATTCAAAAAGGAATAAAATTTTGGATGTAAAAAAGATTTATTTAATATTGCGTCACAATCAATTCGCCCATTTAGCCCCTACTGCATGAGATAAACCTCTACGTTAACCATTTGTCTTTTTTATGAGCAAAATACCCGTTAACGATGCAGCGTTAATATCCGCATACATCCAAGGTGATTCGAAAGCATTCGAAACATTACTTAATCGCAGTAAATCAAAAGTATACACGACTATTTATTTAATTGTAAAAGACCGTTACATAGCGGAAGATCTTTTGCAGGAAACCTACATAAAGGCGCTAGACGTCATCAACCAAGGCAAGTACAATGAAGAAGGTAAATTCCTTCCCTGGATCGTACGCATCGCCCATAACATGGCCATCGATCACTTCCGCAAAGAGAAGCGTTATCCTAAAATTGTCTTAGAAGATGGATCCCCTCTTTGGAACAATTTTCAGTTTGCGGAAGAAAGTTGTGAGGACAAACAATTAAAAGAAGATTCAATCGTTAATATCAAGGAATTGATAAAAAAGCTTCCAGATGAGCAACGCGAAGTACTGATTATGCGTCATTATGAAGATTTGAGCTTCCAAGAAATTGCCGATTTAACCCATGTAAGTATTAATACCGCACTAGGGCGCATGCGTTATGCGCTCATTAACCTGCGGAAAATGTTAGAGAAACAAAACCTTGCCTATGACAAAAAACTCTACCCCGAATGACCTGATTAAACACCTTTATGAGCCTGAAATAGGGTTCCAGCAAACATTAAATGAAGACGAGAAACAAGAGCTTGCTCGTTTAAAACAGGTCCAAAACTTGCTGAATTCGGCTTATACCGAGCCATCCGAAAGGAGCCTCGAGAAAATTCTCGAGCATGCACGTACCAGTAAAAAGCCCCTAGCACACTAGGGGCTTTTTTATTCAAAAAATCTCGCTAATTTTAGCAAAAAACTAATCAAACGAATGGAAGCAGCTAAAGTTGACCTATTTATCATGACGCATGGGAAGAGTTTTGAAACGCATCAATTGTCTTATATTAGAGAGAAACTGCTTGCCCTAGATGATTCCCAATGGATTATATTACAGCATGTGCAAATTAAGGACCCCGTTCTTAGCCTCATCGTTTCTATTGTGGGTGGAAGTTTAGGGATTGATCGATTCCTCATCGGAGATACGGGTTTAGGTATTGCCAAATTACTTACCTGCGGAGGAATAGGGATTTGGGCAATCATTGATTGGTTTTTTATTATGGACGCAACCCGCGCCCGAAACTTTACTAGATTACAAGCCTATTTAGTCTAATGACCCGCCAGCAGCTCTACAGAACGATCTTGATTGCATGCTCTGCTGGATTTATTTATTTGTGGACAGGCTTAGGCTTTTCCTGTTTTTTCAAAACAATCACCGGTATTCCTTGTCCTGCCTGCGGAACAACTCGCTTTATTTTAGGGGATTTTAGCCATGGAAACCCACTCGGCATCATCGTAGGATCCGCCATGTTATTACCCATTGGTGTCATTTTTGACCTGTTCACAGGAGGTGATCGGGTATTTCGGATGTATCTTTGGGTGGAGAAAAAGTGTCGCCAGCCTTTGCTTGCGGCTTTTTTAATCGGGATGTTGGTATTAAATTGGATTTGGACGATAGCTAAAGGATTATAATGGTAAAGAAGGAGCGATTTCAGGCATTTGTGGAGCATTTTTCAACGCGATTTCCAGAAGCGGAAACCGAATTGCATTATTCGAACCCCTTCGAATTATTAGTCGCGGTGGTTTTATCTGCGCAATGCACCGATAAACGCATTAACCAAGTCACTCCTGCCCTATTCAAGCGTTTCCCGGATGCAAAATCCCTTGCGGATTCGAGTGTAGAAGAGATTTTTTCCTACATCCGCTCTGTCTCCTATCCGAATAATAAGGCAAAACACCTGTTAGGTTTAGGCCAAAAAATCACCGACCAATTTGCCGGCGAAGTACCTGAAACGATGGAGGACTTACAAAGTTTACCCGGCGTGGGCCGCAAAACGGCAAACGTCATCGCATCGGTCATCTACAACCAGCCCGCTATGGCCGTCGATACCCATGTATTTAGGGTCTCTCAGCGACTGGGATTGGTTCCTAAAACGGCAAACACCCCACTCAAAGTGGAAATGGCCTTGATTAAAAATTTGCCAGACGAAGTAATCGCTACAGCCCACCACTGGTTGATTTTGCACGGCCGATACATCTGTTTAGCTAGAACCCCTCAATGCGCGAAATGTAACATTACCCATTTCTGTGCCTTTTATCAGAAAAATAACAAGGGATGAGCCTAGTCGAAATCTTAGCCATTATTGCCTCTTTAGCCGGCGTATTTCTTAGTATGGCTAAGAAAAGCGCGGCATGGATTTGTACTATCTTCGCGTCGGGACTTTATGGATATATTTTTTGGCAAAATGGGCTCTATTCAGACATGGAATTGCAGGGATTCTTCATTTTAATGGCGATTTATGGCTGGTGGACTTGGTCTCAATCAGAGCAAAATTGGAAACCTGAAAGAGCGACATTTCGGCAACTTTCGGGAGGTTTAGCAGTAGCTTTAGTTTTTGGAATGGGATCAGGCTATGTTCATCAGCAGTATTTTCCTTCCGTCAGCTTCCCTTTTTTAGATGCGAGTTTAACCGGCTTAAGTATTTACGGTACCTGGCTAGCGACCCAGCGAAAAATTGAAAACTGGCTCGTCTGGATAGTGGTCGATATCGCCTACGTAGGAATGTATGCCACGAAAGAATTATGGGGGACAGCTGCTCTATATTTGGTCTTTATTATTTTAGCCTTAAAAGGCTACTTAGACTGGCTTAAACACCTGAAAAACAGGGATTAAAAAATTTGTCAGAGATTTTATCCGTTATATTACCTTATTCCGATCGAGCTAATTATATTTGTGCCCTATTATAAAAAATCATTAGTTAGATTATGGCGAACGAAGAAAAACAAAGATACTCTGCCGAAGAATTAAAGGAGTTTGAACAGATTATCAAA
>CAJCBY010000280.1 GCA_903960725.1 uncultured Cytophagaceae bacterium
ATCACTTCCACACCCACATATAGAAAGAAAGCCACTAGACCTAAAACAAGATTTGGATAAGCCCAAACAGAATCTTTCGCCTGCCCTGCATCTTCCACCGTCTCCTCCGCTTCCACTTCAGGTAAAGAAGAGAACCATACCCAAATGGCCAAGACCACTAAAACTGCCGTCATCACGCCATATGGCATAATTACAATCGCTAATTTTTCCGTTCCTGCTACCGCGCTGGATAAAAACAATCCACCAAAAATGAATTGGCTTAAGATACCCGCCACCTTATTACAAATACCCATCACTGAGATTCTTTGTGCAGCTGAATCCGCAGGCCCTAAAATAGTAACATATGGATTAGAGGCAGTTTGCAACAGCGCTAGACCCGTTCCAATCACAAAAAGGCCAAATAAAAACATCGGATAATTGGCCATTTGAGCAGCAGGAATAAATAAAAGCGTACCCACTGCCATTGCTAATAATCCGAGTGACATACCTTTCTTGAATCCGGTTTTTGATAAAACCCAAGACGACGGAATGGCCATCACGAAATAAGAAATAAAGAAGGCAAAAGTAACTAAGAGTGAATCGAAGTTATTCAATTGGAAGGCATCCTTAAAGAAGGCAATTAAAACCGAATTCACCCAGGTCACAAAACCGAAGACAAAGAAGAGAATACCGATAATTAAAAGAGGTCCATTAACGTTTTTTGATTGGTTCATAGGTTTAATATTGTTCGTTTAATGCAAAGATAGGTTGATTTGTTTTCCATTTACCTCGCGTAAAGTCAGGTATTTGGATAGGAGCGGAGCCCTTTTTAATAGATTCTTCAGAAAGTGGTGCAATCGCAGACCAAGCTGCGGCATCATAGACATCAATCGGTGGAGCTACTTTCGCCTTGATTGCCTCAATAAAGGCTCTCAACACAAAATAATCGATTCCTCCATGACCTGCATTCTCCGCATCAGCGGCATGTGCTTTCCACAATGGGTGATCGTATTTCTCTAAATAAGGTTTTGCCTCTTCCCAGCGGTGTGCTTTGGACGAAACACCCTCAATATAAATGGATCGATTATCTTCCATCCACAAACCCTTTGTTCCTTGAACGCGGAATCCTAATGAATAAGGGCGAGGAGAATTCGTATCATGCGTAATGAGAATCGTTTCACCATTGACACATTTGATCATTGTTTGGACGATATCACCACATTTGAAATTCACTTTTGCATTCGGATGATCTGTGCCTCCTTTTTCTACAATATAATTATGTAGTCCCAAAGCAGGGGTGGCCATCGACGTCAAATAGGCAAATTGATTACCTCTATTGATATTTAACATCTCAGCAACCGGCCCTAAACCGTGAGTAGGATACAAATCACCATTGCGATCTACGGAATGCTGCGTGCGCCATTTGGCCTCAGAAAATCCTTTCTCCCCAAACTCCACACCGCCACCATATGCTTGCTTTCCATCATTGAATTTCACTTCTCGCAAATCATGTTGGTAACCACATTGCACGTGGTTCAAAGTCCCAAACATTCCCTGACGAACCATATTCAACGTTGCTAATACATCTCGACGGTAACAAACATTTTCTAATATCATACAATGAGAACCTGTTTTCTCGTACATATTCACGAGATCCCATGATTCCTTCAAGGTCACAGTCGCGGAAACTTCCACGCCGGCATACTTACCTTGCTTCATTACTTCCAAGGCCATCGGTACGTGCCATTCCCACGGAGTAGCTATGACTACGCCATCAATATCTGTACGTTTCGCTAAGTTTTCGAAATCTTTTTCCGTCTTTCCATAAACGGCTGGGGCTGGTCGACCCTTGTCTGAAACCATCTTTAAAGCGATATCAATTGCTTTAGGATCAATGTCACAGATAGCTACGACCTCGACATCCGGTCGATACATCGCCATTTCGAGGTGATTTTGACCCCTTAAACCTACACCGATAAAACCTAAACGCACTTTTGTTTGTTCTAAAGGAGATTGTCGTAGGAAAGTAGGGAATAAAGCGGTACCAGAAGTGTACACTAAGGAATCGGAGATAAACTTCCTTCTTTTCATTTCGTTAATGATTAGTCTAATAGGTTTTACAAAGATGAAATTTAAGGAAAATACTTTAATTTTATAAGAATTTAGAAAAAATGACTGAAGCCCCACGCGTTACCGTATTCCGAAAAGAACATTTCAATGCTGCTCACCGCTTGCACAATCCTAATTGGACTGCGGAGAAGAACAAGGAAATTTTTGGCTTATGTAACAATCCTAACTACCATGGACACAATTATGAAATAATTATCCAGGTTACGGGAACAATTGACCCAGAAACGGGTTATGTCATTGATACGAAGTTTTTATCGGATTTGGCTCAAACAGAAGTTTGCAAAAAATTTGATCACAAGAATTTAAATCTGGATGTTCCTGAATTTGCAGATTTAAATCCGTCCGCTGAAAACATCGTTATGGTGATATATAATAAACTGAGGGCTAAACTTCCCTCTACATTAGATTTAAAAATTAGATTGTATGAAACAGAAAGAAATTTCGTTGAATTCCCTGCTAATTGATACCGACCGTTTCTTGTTAACAGACGAGGAAATTGGAGATAATCATGTAGCCACCTCTATCGAAACACCGATGAGGGAGGATGCTTTTGATCTTTCTGATTCGGAAAAAATAGCCATTATTGAATCGCATTTCCGTGAAATCATGTTAACCTTAGGGTTAGATTTGACGGATGATTCATTACGCGGTACTCCTAAAAGAGTAGCGAAAATGTATATTGAAGAAATCTTTAGCGGTTTAAATCCAGCTAATGAGCCTAAAATAGCCTTGTTTGATAATAAATATGGCTATCTAGACATGCTCATTGAAAAGAACATCTCGTTCTATTCGAACTGCGAGCATCATTTCGTTCCTATCGTAGGAAGAACACACATTGCCTATATTTCTTCAGGCCAAGTAATTGGTCTTTCGAAATTAAATCGCATTGTACAGTTTTACGCCAAAAGACCACAGGTTCAGGAGCGTTTAACAATGCAGATCGCTAAACACTTGCAAAGAGTGTTGAAAACAGATCACGTAGCAGTATTCATCGATGCCAAACACTTGTGTGTTTCATCGAGAGGGGTTAAAGATGACGCCACTTCTACGATTACATCCTACTATGGAGGTAAATTTCAAGAAGAGAATACGAGAAGAGAATTCTTACAATCTATCCAAGGATAATCATGGGAAAATACGTTATTGTTGGGGCTAGCCAAGGAATTGGTGAGTCCATTGCGACAGCTTTGCTTAAGGACGGACACGAAGTCATTAATTTTTCGCGTAACCCATCCTCCATACCAGGAGTAGAAAATCATGCTTGGGATGCCTTAGGAACAGACGATTCTGCGCTTTCTGCCATTACGGGACCAGTAGATGGCATAGCTTATTGCCCTGGTAGCATTAATTTAAAACCATTTAATCGATTAACAACTGCGGATTTTGAGAAAGATTTCCAAATAAACGTATTAGGTGCAGTTCGCGTCATTCAAGCTTTATTACCTGCTTTAAAGCAGTCATCCACCTCATCTATCGTATTGTTTAGTACGGTAGCCGTTCAAACAGGAATGGGCTTTCATGCTTCCATTGCGAGTGCGAAAGGAGCCATTGAAGGTTTAACTCGTTCTTTGGCAGCAGAATTAGCAGCTAATAAGATTCGGGTGAATGCTATTGCACCATCGTTAACGCAAACTCCTTTAGCCGGAGCCTTATTAAATTCACCAGAGAAAATTGAAGCGGGTGGTAAAAGACATCCATTAGGACGGGTGGGGCAATCAGAGGATGTAGCTAATCTAGCTAGGTTCTTATTGAATCCTGAGAACTCGTGGATAACAGGTCAAATCATCGGGGTAGATGGAGGAATAGGTTCACTAAGGACTAATTAAGAACGACCTAGACTTTCGTTAAAATGCTTTTGGTTTAAGGCCAAATTCATCTGATTCCATTCTATTTTCTTCGAAAAAGTAGACGTTCTAATCGCACAGTCCGCGATAGTACAGTGGCTACAACACTCATCAAGGCAAGGATCCGCGTGGACAAATATCTCCACGTGGGTTGCTTGTAGTTCCCCTAGCATTTGCTCAAAAGCGTGAATTTCTTCGTGCGTTCTTTGTAAATCCCAATAGCGAGGCAAAGTCAAATGGCAATCTATATGCAAATCACCACCATATTGTTGTACACGCAGATTGTGTAAATCAATCCATTCCTCTTTTTTATTTGAAACGACCCACTCGGTCACTTTTTGGAACAATGCTGGATTCGTTTCATCCATCAAGGCAGCCACCGATTCACGAATCAAGTGAATTCCCTGCCAACACATAAATCCTGCAAATAAGAAGGACGCGATTGAATCCACCCAATACCAATGCGTAAAATAAGTTAATGCCAAAGCAGCAACAACTAAAATACCGTTGTAAGCATCTAAACGCAGGTGTTTCCCATCTGCAATAAGCGCAGGGGAGTGGGATGAGCGTCCTTTTTGGACTAAAAAATAACCTAATAAGCCATTAATTCCAGCAGAAACGAAAGAAACAGCCATACCCACATCTAAACTTTTCAGTTCTGGTGAAGCATATAAATGCTGGGACGCATGTAGAAAAATATAGGCAGAGGCTAATAAAATAAGTACCCCTTCGAGTCCAGAGGCAAAGAATTCAATTTTACCATGGCCATAAGGATGATTCAAATCCTTCGGTAAAGACGATAAATAAATTGAATAATAGGCAAAACAGGCAGCCACTAAATTGATAATCGACTCTAATGCATCCGTCAATAAGGTCGTCGAGCCACTCGCATAATAGACCGCAAATTTCGCGACCATGATGAGCACCGAAACGACAAA
>CAJCBY010000281.1 GCA_903960725.1 uncultured Cytophagaceae bacterium
GAGGTAGGGAATGATGCGGACGGAGGTTTCGAATCCGCCTTTGGCGCCTTCAACGAAGGTTCCGAAAATGTCTACCTTCTTGTAAAAGGCTGCGGCGATGAAGGAGAATATTAGGGTGAATAGGATGCCGTTGCTGAAAAGTTTGGACTGGATGTCGATTTGCTCTTTAGAGAGGCTGCTGAAATACCAGAGGATGCCCGCGAGGATGGCGGTGATGCTGAAAAGCCAACCGAAAAGGACCGGGTCGAATAGGCGGATTTTTTGCTTAATGGAGACGAAAATGAGGCCGGTGATGGTGGCTGCATAGGTGGCCATTAGGCAGGGAATAAAGACGTCTGAGGCGTCCTGGGCACCATAAATGGCGCGTTGGGCCATGATGGAAAGTGGGATTAAAACGGGGCCTGCGCTGTGGAGCACGAGGAACATGATTTGGGCGTTGGAGGCGGTTTCTTTGGCAGGATTCAAATCCTGTAAACCTTGCATCGCTTTCAGGCCAAAAGGGGTCGCTGCGTTATCTAAACCCAATAAATTAGCCGAGAAGTTCATGATCATTTGGCCATGAACGGGGTGGTCTTTGGGTACTTCTGGGAAAAGGCGCGAGAAAAAGGGTTGGATTTTGCGGGCCAAAAAATGAATGGCGCCGGCTTTTTCGCCTACCTGCAAAATGCCCATAAAAAAGGCCATGACGCCGGTTAATGGGAGGGCCACTTTCATGACAGCGACTTCGGCGGAGTCAAACATCCCGTCTACGAGGACTTTAAATATGTCGGAATTTCCAAAGAAAATGAATTGAATAAGGGCGACGACGAATGCGACACCGAAGAATAAAAACCAAATCCAATTTAACGCCATAGGTTCTAAGAGGTAAAAAACGATTAAATTTAGGGAAAATTCCGTCAAAATGAAGAAACTAATCGGGTTCGCAGGAATAATCCTGCTTTTAAGTCTATCGTTACAGGCACAAAAAACGACTTGTGCTGCTGAATTATCCATGCAAAAACAAGGTCTGGTCGAGGTTACTTCGCAGGTTCCGGGTGTTTTAGTCGAATTGAAATATGCGACGGCGGACAATTTTATGAAGAAGGATGTGTATGGTTGTTTGACGCATGCGTATTTGCAGAAAGAGACGATGGCGAAGTTGAAAAAGGCGCAGGCGCTTTTGGAAAAAGAGCATCCTGGGTACCATTTGTTGATTTATGATGCGGCGAGACCGCTCTCGAAGCAGTGGGAACTTTGGAATACATTAACAGAATATCCTCCTGCAAAGCGCCGGACTTATGTGGCGGATCCGAAGGAGCATTCGATTCATAATTACGGAAGTGCGATTGATTTAACGGTGGCGGATGAGAAGGGGAATCCGCTGGAGATGGGTACGAAATACGATTTTTTTGGTGAGTTAGCTTATCCAAAAGAGGAGGCGAGGTTCTTAAAGGCAGGTAAATTAAGCCAAAAAGCCATCGACAATCGCCTTATTCTGCGTAAGGCGATGACTCAAGCGGGTTTTACAGCGATTGATTATGAGTGGTGGCATTTTAACGCGTTCTCTCGAAAAGTGGCCAAGCAACTGTTTCAAGTTGTGCCCTAAAACGAGGTTTTATCCTCAACCCTTGCCGTTTATCCTAAAATAAGGAGTGGCGAACGGGGGATTGTTTACCTTTGCGTACATTTTAAAGTCGACTTATGTATTTAAAAATATTCAGCCTCTCTGCACTTATCTTACTAAGCAGTCTGGAAACACAAGCGCAGAACGCGTCAGCCATTCAGGCGAACGGAAGTGTCGTTCAATTATCGCTTTCTAAAGCAGTGGAAATCGCCTTGCAACATAACTTAAATGTGAAGTCTTCGGAGGTTAGTTTGCGCAACGCCCAGCTGCAGCTTCAGCAGTCGAAAAACAATGCTTTACCTAATTTAAACGCGAATATTAATCAGTCGGCGAGTTTTGGCCGTAGTATTAACCCGTTTACGAACGGATTCGATTCGCGTAACATTAATTACAATAACCTGGGTCTAAACGCGGGAATGCTTCTTTTTAATGGAGGCCAAATCCGTAACACAGTTCTCCAGAACGATTACAACTTGAAGGCGTCTCAAGAGGATTTAGCGTCGATTAAAGACAATATTTCTCTTCAAGTGGTGCTTGCTTATTTAGCGATTCTGAATTCAGAGGATCAATTAAGCATCTCAAAAAGTCAAACTGAAATCACCAAATTACAAATCACACGCACCGAGAAATTAGTGAATGCCGGTTCGCTTGCCCCGTCTAATTTATTAGACTTAAAGGCCCAATTAGCGAACGAGGAGTCGAATATGGTAAACTTTCAGAGCACTCTTGACCTCAATAAATTGACGTTATTGCAGCTTTTAAACGACAGCAACATTACGGCGATTGAATTACAGCGCATCCAGGTTCCTGTTCCTAGCACGACGAATTATGAGATGGGAATGGATGATTTATATGCCAAAGCCTTAGCGATTCAACCCCTAGTAAAAGCAGCAGACCTTCGGGTTCAGGGTGCTTTAAAGGGAATTTCGGTAGCAAAAGCAGCCACACTACCTACGTTATCATTTAACGCGAGTGTTTCTGCGAACCAATCAAATGCATTGACTTTGGGCTACTTTGACCAATTAAATAATACCCAAAACAAGGTGCTTACGGTAGGATTAAATATTCCTATATTCACTCGTTTTGCCTCTAAAACAAGAATCGCTCAAGCGGGCTTGCAACGTGAAAATGCTTCCATTGAGGCCGAAAGAACTCGGTTGACTTTGCGTCAAAACATAGAACAAGCGTATCTGAATCTAAACAATGCAGCGATGCGCTATGAGGCAGGACTTTCGCAGGTTTCGGCTTTAGAAGAATCGTTCCGTGCGGCAGAGAGTCGTTTTGGGGCAGGTACCATTGACTTTGTGAGCTATAACTTGCAAAAGACGAACTTAGATCGTGCGCGATTAAGCTTAGTGCAAGCGAAATATGATTTCGTGTTTAGAACGAAGATTTTGGATTTTTACCAAGGGAAGAGTTTAACCTTTTAGATTAGAGATAATAGAGTAGAGAGTATAGATAAACAAGGCTAGTGACTAGCGACTATTGACTAAAATTATGGCAACAAACAACAACAGTAAGCGGACTTGGATGATCATCGGAGGCGCGGTGGTATTGATTTTTGGAGGATTATTTCTAGCCAAAAAAATGGAGTGGATCGGTA
>CAJCBY010000282.1 GCA_903960725.1 uncultured Cytophagaceae bacterium
CAGCGGGTGTTAGAGCGAACCTTTGGGAAGTCGGGGACGATGCTTTGGGAAAGAGCTAATGGCATCGATCTGCGTCCTGTGGTGCCTTATTCTGAGCAGAAGTCCTTGTCTAAAGAGATAACGTTTGAGCAGGATAGTACGGATGTGATTTTATTGCGACGGATTCTGGGTTCGCTGACAGAGCAGCTGAGCTATGATTTGCGCAAGCTGGGACAATGTACCTCCTGTATTACGGTGAAGGTGCGTTATTCGAATTTTGACACCCATACCCGTCAAATCAGTATTCCCGCTTCCGCCAGCGACCACCGCCTAATTCCGGCGGTCTACGAATTGTTCGAGAAGCTCTATGACCGCAGGCTGTTGATTCGGCTGATCGGCGTGCGTTTCTCTAAGCTATTACAAGGCCAAGAGCAATTGAACCTGTTTGATGACGGGGCTAAGCTAGTGCCGCTGTACCAGGCGATGGATTCCCTGAAGAACCGCTACGGCGAGTTTTCCATCTTGCGTGCCAGTGGATTGATGGGGAGTGCCGAACGTAGAAATAGGCTGCCTGGTGCTGGTGCGCCACTCGCTACTTTACCCGCTGGGGCGCCACTTGCTACTTTACCTGCTAAAAACGACGAATAGATGTATTTGAATTGCCATTCCTACTACAGCTTGCGCTATGGTACGCTTTCGCCTGAGCAATTAGTTCAGGAGGCGAAGGCGCGCGGCATTACGTCGTTAGCCTTAACGGATATCCACCGGAGTTCCGGTGTCTTTGATTTCGTGCAGGCGTGTCAGCAGGAGGGGATTAAGCCCGTGGTGGGGATGGAGTTCGAGGCGGGCTATGTGTGTTTAGCGCGGAATGAGTGTGGTTTTTTGCAGATTAATGATTTTGCCACGAAGTATTTAGTCTCCAAAGAGCCCTGGCCAGAGCGACCTCCCGTTTCAGACGATTTGTGGACGATTTATCCCTTGGCAATGCGGAAAAAGATTAAGACGCTGGCTGGGCCGCGGGAGCGCTGGGGCGTGCGGGCGAGTGACCGGAATTTGCTTTGGAAAGAAAAAGACCTGCGTGATTTTGTCTGGTGTCAGCCTTTTACCTTTCTGGATCAGCGCGGATTTTCGATGCACCGATTGCTGCGTGCGATCGATTTGAATACTTTATTGAGCAAACTTTCGCCTAAAGACCAGGCGCAGGCAGACGAACGTTTCTATACTCCTGCTGAAATTGCGGCTTCTTGTGCGGATTACCCGCAGCTATTAGCGGAGGCGGATAAGATCTTAGCGGATTGCAGTTTTAGTTTTGATTTTAAAAAGCCGAAGAACCGTTCGCTGTTTAGTTCTTCCAAAGAAGACGATTTAGCCCTCCTCACCAAGTTAGCTTACGAGGGTTTGCGTTACCGTTATCCGCGCGGGGATCGCGAGGCGAAGGCTAGGGTGGAGAAGGAATTAAAGATTATTCACGAGCTAGATTTCAATGCCTATTTCCTGATTACCTGGGATATTATTCGCTATGCGCGTTCTAGGGGTTATTTTCACGTGGGGCGTGGCTCAGGGGCGAATTCGATTGTGGCCTATTGCATTGGGATTACAGATGTTGATCCGGTCGAATTAGACCTCTATTTCGAGCGTTTCATCAA
>CAJCBY010000283.1 GCA_903960725.1 uncultured Cytophagaceae bacterium
GTTTCCTAAACGCTAGATCCGGGTTCGATTCCCGGCGGGGCCACCCAGAGGGAAGCAGACGAGCGCCCCTTCTAAACGCTAGAGACGGCCGGGGTCGCGCTCGACTCGATTCCCGGCGGGGCCACAAAACAGTAGTCAGTGGACAGTAGTCTGTGATCAGTCGACAGTCCGGAGGGAATGAGTCCGGAGGACGAACATTTCACGAGGTCATCCCCGCAGGGACTTCCATCTTTTTGCTTTTTGCTTTGCTCTTTGTGATTTGAGGACGCGAAGCGTCAGAAACATTTCACGAGGTCATCCCCGCAGGGGATTCCAACTTTGTACTTTTTGCTTTGCTCTTTGTGATTTGAGAACGCTAAGCGTCAGAAACATTTCACGAGGTCATCCCCGCAGGGGATTCCATCTTTATTCTTTATGCTTTGTGCTTTATTCTTTAAAGCGTCGGTCCCCATCTCTACTCTACACTCTCTTATCTATACTCTACTTTGAACTTTGAACTTTGCTCTTTGCATTAATTCTGGAACAATTCCTCTCTCAAGCTTGTTTAAACTACAATCGAATTTCATTAATTGAGCAAGCACTATATCCATCAACTTTACACGCGCGTAAGTGATTTACCAGAAAAATGGAATCAGGTTTCTGAATCATGCATTTTCTTGCAAAAAAGCTACTTAGGTATTTTGGAGAACTCCTCCCCTACTAACTTGAAATGCACCTTTGTGGGAATATTTGAGGGAGAGGAATTAATCGCGACGGCATTATTTCAGGAGATTGATTTGGCGTTATTGAATAGCTTTGGAGAGAGAGATCACTTTTTTTTAACTGAGATCAGGAACTTCTTATTTAAACGGTTTGCATCCAAGTTACTCATCGTAGGAAACAATATGTTAAGTGGCCAAAATGCCTATGCCTGCTTGCCACATGTAGATGAGATACAGGTCGTGGAAAAATTAAAAGAAATATGCCATAATTGGCCTCAAAAGACCCACTTAACAATTTTTAAAGACTTTACACAGAGCCAAACCAAACCTTTTCAAACACCTGCCTTTTCTTCGGATTATCCATTTAGTTCGCAGCCTAACATGATTTTTGAGATTCTACCAAGCTGGAAAAAAGAAGAGGATTACGTTGCGGATTTGGCAAAAAAATACAGAGATCAATTCAAGCGTTGTCGAAAAAAGGGGAGTGAAATTCGCCAAAATGAATTGAGTTTAGAGGAGATTTTACAAAATGAACAAACAATCTATTCGCTCTATTTGCAGGTGGCAAAAAATTCCCCCTTCAACACGTTTATATTACCCTCAAATCACTTTTCGACTTTCAAACAAAACCTAGGTGACAATTTTATTTTACGGGGTTATTTTCTAGATAATCAATTAGTTGGATTTACTTCCCTAATCCGACATGGAAAAGAACTCGAAACCTATTTTTTAGGGTTTGACAATACAATTCAGCGGGAGAAAATGCTTTATTTGAATATGCTATATGACATCGTTGGGTGTGGCATTGCACAAGGTTTTGAACGCATTATTTTAGGCAGAACGGCGCTCGAAATCAAGAGTTCCATTGGCGCAAAACCAGTTCAATTAAATGGATATATGCATCATTCTTATTCAATCGTCCACCAAAACCTATCCTGGATATTCCCCTTCTTAGAACCCAAAGCGAATTGGATTCAACGACACCCATTTAAAGGTTAAATAGCTGAAGAATCAATTAGGCATTCCACATTAGGATGCATCCATAAGAAGGAGGCTGGACAATCGGTTCCTATTTTACGCTCCATTATACGCTTTACCGCATCTTGCTTACCCTTTCCTGTAATCAAGAAGATAATCTTCTTCGATTGCATAATCCCTTCCATTCCCACACATAAACCATAAGCAGGCTCCGATCCTTTTGATAAAGCCGGATCATGGGCAATAGTAGATTCCGCTAATACCGCTTTGTGAAAATCTGGATTTAAAACATCTGCTGGCTCATTAAAGGCAATGTGACCATTTTTTCCAAGGCCTAAAATGCAAATATCTAGTGGTCCGTTCTCTTTGATAAATTTACTTATACGCTGACACTCAGCTTCAACTAACTCCGGTGCGGTATCGAAGGAGGTATATCGATTAGTTGCAATATCTAGGGGGCCCAATAGATGTTTATGCAAATAGGTTTCACAAGAGTCTGGGTGACTCAAGGGAATAATTCCCCATTCATCCATCTTAATCACCCGCATTTGAGTATAAATGGATTTCTGTTTAGCCATTTCTGCATACATACCTGTAGGACTTCCGCCAGTTGCTGCACAAAACAGCAATTCAGGATATTTCTGCACCTCTACTGCAATTAATTGCGCGGCTTTTTGGCTTAAAGCACTATAGTCATCCAAATAAGTAATTTTCATTTCGCTTCATTTAAGAAGCAATATACCAAATAAAAAAGAGAACATTTTTAGCCCTTTGCACTTATTTAACTTGTTAACCTAATGTGAAAAGGAAATTATCAGTTTGTTGATAATTTATCAATTCATAACCATCATAAATAGATGATTGAGGGCTTCAAACACACTATTATCCTAATTAATCAACATCCATAAATTTAGGTTATAACATTAATAAAACTCTTTATGTAGCTTGCCGAGGCTTTTTAACGAATGCCTAACCACAATCATAATGAATACAATTAAATACCTAACCCCTTTTTATACTTTTCTACTTACCTGTTTAATTCCATTATCTAAGCTTTCAGCTCAAGATTGGAATTACCAGGCGGGTATCAACTCTGCTAATTTTCGCTACCAAAGTCCCACAGGTCTTGCACAAAAATCCATTCTAGCTGATGCAGGTTTACATCATTCCATTCTCCTAAATAATCGATTAATTGATTCAAGTAAGACTAAAAGTAAATTCTTGAAAAAATTGATTTACCAAGTCGGACTTTCCATCAATCAATTTAATTCCGTCGGAGAAACGCAAGGCATCCCTTTTTCCTATTCTTCCACTTATGCGGGTATAAAGCTCGGAATAGGCGTTAAGTCAAATTTAGGTAAAGGTTTCAGCCTTTCATATGGCGGAGTAATGCAAATCAATAAATTAGTGTTAGGGTCTCAAAAAATGGGAAATCAAGTCTTCAGTTTACAAGGAAACGTTCAATTTGAACGAATTCAATGGCAACTAGGTGGTGAATTGAAGCTGGTAAAAAAAGTAAATGCACAGACTGCTCTTTATACCTTCTTTTCTGAGGCCTGGCAATTGAATACTAACCAAAAAGATGGCAGCCAATTCGCTATAAATCCCACCTCTTTCGGTTTTGGCATTCAATATACTCCCCTCCAATAATTATGTATAAATTCAGCTACACAATCCTATTTCTAGGGATTTGCCTAATTTCCTATGGCCAAAAAACGGGGTTAAATTACCAGGCAGTCATTCTAGACCCTAACCCTATTTACATGCCAGGAAATAACTATACCGGGCAGCCGTTGGCAAATAAAGCCATTGAATTAAAGTTTAGCCTATATAACGGGTTGCGCAAAGATTACGAAGAGACTCAAAATGTTCAAACTGACGATTATGGCCTGATTAATGTGGTCATCGGGAAAGGCCAAAAAATGGGTAAAACAAATTTCGACGAAATATATTGGAGTGACACATTACACATACTCCAAGTAGAGGTGAAATTCCCATCGGCCACTAATTACACCGAGATTAGTCGTTCCCCGCTTCAATACAGTCCATATGCTTTATATGCCAAGTCAGTGGATTACCTCAATGTAAAAGGGACACCTACTAAATTATCCTTTTTCCAAAATGATGCTGGGCTTTTAAATCAAACTGATTTAACAACTTTACGCCTTGAGATAAAAAACCAAATTGACCAAATCATATTGAATGATGTGCCTTTGGCATCTGAAATAGTACCTGGTAAAATCAAACTTTCAGGCGATTTAAGCGGACAAGCTACTGCACCTCTTATTAAAGAAAATGCCATCACGCAAGAGAAAATTTTAAATGGCGCAGTACATAGCGCAAAACTTAAAGATTCAAGTGTCGTAGACCAGAAAATTGCGTTTGGAATTAATCCCGCTAAAGTAGGACTGGGACTAGTAAACAATACCTCTGACTTAAATAAACCGATTAGTTCATCAGTAAAGGCTGCACTAGATTTAAAAGCGTCTACTACTGATTTAATGACGAAGGCGAACATTTCAGATCTAAATCTAAAGGCACCGATTGAATCCCCCGTTTTTACGGGTTCCGTGTCTGGAATAAGCGCTACCATGGTAGGACTATCTAATGTGAATAATACCGCTGATTTAGCCAAACCAATTAGCACAGCTACACAAACGGCACTTAACTTAAAAGGAAACGTAAGTAAAGTGAATGGAGTTTCTCCCGATGCAAATGGAAATGTGGTCATTTCTCTTGGTAAAAATTATACGGGATTATATAATGGTGGGGTTTTTATTACCAGTGCAACTCCAATAGACGGGGATGTATTTATCGTTTCTACCGATCCAGATGGCGCCAATAATGGTCGAACATTCATCTATTTAAACCCAGATTGGAATGAGATAACAAATAATATCGGAACGACTGATGCTAGGTATGTACAATTAGCGGGGAATACGATGCAAGGTGATTTATTATTCCCTTCCGGCAAAAAGGTAAGCCTTACAGATTTGCCTACCGCCGCAACTGATGCTGTAAATAAAGAATACGTTGATGCCGCTAAAACGCTTGATGCAACGGCCTTAATCAATGGTAAAATTAGACTAGCTGGTGATCTAAGTGGGACAGCAGCTAGCCCAGAAATCGCTATTGGAGCCATTACAAATGCTAAAATAGCCTCCGGAATCAGTGCTTCTAAGGTAGGTTTAGGAAATGTGGATAACACTTCAGATGAAGCTAAACCCATTAGCACAGTCACTCAGACAGCACTCGATTTAAAAGCAAGTATAGCCTCCGTAAACCTGAAAGCGAATACCACGGACCTTGTCTTAAAAGCAGACATAACGGATTTAAACTTAAAAGCACCCATTGCCTCACCTACGTTTACAGGTTCCGTTTCAGGAATCACAGCAGCAATGGTTGGCCTTGCCAATGTTAATAATACGTCAGATCTGGCTAAACCCATTAGCACAGCTACACAAACCGCCTTAGATCTAAAAGCAACAAATACGGATTTAGCCTTAAAAGCTAGTTCAACTGATTTACTCTTAAAGGCTGACAATACCAGTCTGAATTTAAAAGCACCTATTGCTTCACCCACGTTTACAGGTATTGTATCTGGAATAACATCCACTATGGTAGGTTTATCTAACCTAGACAATACTGCTGATTTATCAAAACCCATCAGTACAGCGACCCAAACAGCTTTGGATTTAAAAGCGAATACCACGGACTTAGAAGCAGGTTTGGCGTCCAAAGCAGGCACAGCTTCTCCCACTTTTACCGGTAATGTATCAGGAATCACAGCTACAATGGTAGGATTAGGGGAAGTAAATAATACCTCTGATGCCAATAAACCTATTAGTACAGCCACACAAACTGCTTTGGATTTAAAAGGAACCGTCAAAAAAGTCAATGGCGTATCTCCAAATGCCGATGGCGAAATCGCTATTTCTCTCGGACGGAATTACACGGGAGTTTACAATGGAGGATCATTTAATATTGGAGGTATTACACCAATTGGAGGAGACATCTTTATCGTATCCGGCGATCCAACAGGATCCAATAATGGTCGAACATTTATCTTTGTAAGTCCGAATTGGAATGAAATAACAAATAACATTGGAACAACAGATGCCCGCTATGTGCAATTAGCCGGAAGCACGTTACAAGGAAACTTAATTTTTCCTACAAGTAAAAAAATAACCCTTGCAGATCTTCCTACGCTTTCGACCGATGCGGCAAATAAGGCTTATGTAGATGCTTCTATTACTTTGGATGCCACCTCTCTTATCAATGGAAAAATTCGATTAGCAGGCGATTTAACTGGAACAGCTTCTAGCCCAACGATTGCAGCAGGTGCCATTACTGATGCTAAAATAGCTACTGGAATCAGTTCCTCTAAGGTAGGTTTAGGAAATGTAAACAACACGAGCGATTTAGGTAAGCCCATTAGTACAGCTACACAAACAGCATTAGATACGAAAGCGAGTAATACGTCTTTGGCCTTAAAGGCCCCCATAGATGCCCCCACCTTTACAGGAACCGTATCTGGCATCACCAAAATAATGGTAGGGCTAGGAAATGTGGATAACACAACAGACGCCTTAAAACCTGTCAGCACGGCCACACAAACGGCATTGGATTTGAAAGCTAGTATTACTGCACTAAATTTAAAAGCTAACTCAACTGATCTGGCGCTAAAAGCGGATATCACGGATTTAAATTTAAAAGCGCCTATTGCCTCCCCTACGTTTACCGGATCTGTTTCTGGAATTACAAAAGCGATGGTCAGCCTAGCAAATGTAGACAATACGACAGATCTATTAAAACCCATCAGCTCGGCCACACAGACGGCTCTCAATTTAAAAGTAAGCTTAACCGGTATTGAGACATTGACAAATAAAACCTTAACCGCTCCTACCTTAACTTCACCTGTATTAGGGACTCCAGCATCAGGTACCGCCACTAATTTAACGGGCTTACCCTTGACTACCGGTGTAACTGGAACATTAGCAGTTGCCAATGGAGGCACAGGTGCTATAACAATATCTGGTATGGTAAAAGGTAATGGAACCTCAGTAATGACAGCGGCGGTTCAAGGAACAGATTTTAGCTTAGTTCGAGAGGTTGCGGATGAATATACAGCGACTATAGGTCAAACAGCATTTGTCCTAACGCAGACTAAATCAAGCAATGCATTACTTAAGCTGTACATCAATGGTGTGCGTATTTCTAAAACAGCATTTAGCCTATCTGGAACTACATTCACTTATATTCCTGCGAACAATGATACCTATACGCTAATTGCAGGAGACCGCGTTCAAATTGACTATTTCTATTAAAAAAATGTATAGAACTCTATTTTTCATTCTTATCCCTTTTTTGAGTTTTACTCAATTAACTAAAACGGGATTTCGACATACGAATCCAAACCTATATATAGATTTTAGTGGAAGAATTGGTGGCGGAAAAGGATTAGAACGCTTTGGAAAGCAAACATTGGCTTTTGTATGTGGGAATTCATTAACTATAATACATACAACGACAAAAGGAGTAGCACCTCTCAATAAAACAGTAACTTATGGAACTGTAAAGTCATCTCTGAGTGGATCTGAAAAATGTTGGATAACCCAAAATCTAGGATCAACTAATCAAGCGACATCAGAAACAGACGTCTCTGAATCAGCTGCGGGTTGGTATTGGAAATTCAACAAGAAAAAAGGCTACAAAAATAATGGTACCAGCTCAACACCTACCTTCACACCTACCTATACAAATGAGATCTCAAATTGGGTAGTCAGCAATGACCCCTGCGCCATTGAATTAGGAGCTGGCTGGAGAATTCCAACCGTAACAGAATGGAATAATGTAAATAGTAGTAACCTCAGAGCCCAAGCCTATGCAGGTCCTTTGAAAATGCACGCCGCAGGTTATGTTAGTAATGGAAATAATTCAGTATTGATGAATCGTGGTTCGCAATTTTTTTATTGGAGCTCAACTAATTCAGATGCGACTCTAGCTAAAGGACTGGTCATATACACGACTCAGACATACAATCAAATTTCGAATAATGACAAGGATGCTGGACTTTCTGTCCGTTGTATTCGTGACTAGCATCAAATGAAAATCCTCTTTTTTCTACTTTCATTTTCACTAGTTGCACAACAACCCGTTGAGGTATTCACTGTATATGGAAAGCCGAATTCTAAACGCATTTCAATTGAAAAAGTTATTCTTCACATAAGGGATTTGAAATCGCAATCCTCTATTTCGTATGGTGAAGCCGTCGATTACTATTATAAAAAAATCGCTGCAACTGGCAAAAACAACTGGATCGAGAAGCTGGAAGAATTCAGTTTAGATCCTGCTTGTACTGCGAAAATGAGAGATAAAATCAATGCACAAATAGAGCGCATTCGAACATTACAAATCGGAGAAAAAGCACCCAATATAATTACACAAAATTTCAACCTCCATCAGTACAAATCGGAGATAAATAGCCTTTTATTACTTTTTTACAGCCCCTCTTGCTTTCATTGTACCGAACTTTTGGTCGATTTAATCCCCTATTCAGAAAAGGTTAAACTACCCGTCATTGCCATTCAAGTAGATGAAGAAATGAATCCATGGACTTTTCCTGCACACTGGAAAATAATTAAAGCAAACGAAAAGGTGCGAAAAGAGTATGGCGTCTTCTCCACTCCAAGCCTATTTCTGATCCAAGGAAATAACATGCGAATTAGTACAATTCCTGAAAACATGTCTGAAATAAAGAAGTCCGAACATCTTTTTTGAATAAATTGACTTTTGTCATTCTAATGTGTTTCTTTTTTGGGTAATTTACATCATGAAAAAACTAGTCCTTTTTGCTGTAGGAATTATGCTTTTTTCTTGTGGAAAGAAACAAGAAACGAGTCTTCCCTCATTAGGTCCCATCACAGAATCAATTTACGCCTCAGGTGTATTAAAAACAGCTGACCAATACCAAGCTTATGTGACCGTAAATGGAATTATAAGTCAAATTTTAGTTAAGGAAGGGGATTCTGTTCACATTGGAAGTCCTTTAGTTTCCATTACAAATGAAACCCAACGCTTTGCCGCAGAAAATGCGTCTCTAGCAGCTAATTTCAACGACTTTTCAGCTAATTCCGGAAAGTTAGACGAAGCTAAATTAGTAATTGAATCAGCAAAGAATAAATTCAAATTGGATTCTGCTCTTTATTTCCGCCAAAAGAATCTTTGGGAGCAGCAAATAGGCACTAAGGTGGATTTAGAGATAAAAGAATTAGCGTTTCAAACGTCTAAATCAAATTACTTATCCGCAATCCAGCGATTCCGTGATTTAAAACGAAGCTTGGCATTTAACTCCTCACAAGCGAAAAAAAATTTACAGATTTCCGCGAATCAAGCACAGGATTTTATTCTACGATCTAAAACAAATGGTATCGTTTACAGTATTTTAAAGTCAATGGGTGAAATAGTAAGTCCGCAATCCCCCATTGCTGTGATAGGCAATTACCAAGATTTTGTTTTGGAAATGCAGGTAGATGAAAATGATATTTTACGCGTTCAAAATGGCCAAAAAGTTATTGTGACTTTAGATAGCTATAAAAATCAAGCGTTTGAAGCTCGTGTATCAAAGATATCTGAGATAATGAATGAGAGAAGTAAGACTTTTTTAGTGGAAGCAACCTTTACTAAAGCTCCACCTAAACTATTTCCAAACATTACTTTTGAAGCCAATATTTTATTGAATAAAAAAGAGAATGTCCTTTTAATTCCTAGAAATTATTTGAAACAAGACTCCATTGTTACCCTTGCATCTGGCGAAGAAAGAATAGTTAAAGTGGGTTTAAAAGATTTTCAAAAAGCAGAGATTTTATCCGGTCTAAAAGTATCAGATGAAATCGTAAAGCCTAAATAATGAATTTCAAACTCGTCTACCAGGTAGCCTTCTCCTTATTAATTGCGCGCTGGAAACAAACGCTGGTCGCAGCAATAGGTGTGACCATTAGCATTACCATGTTTGTGACGGTCCTGAGCTTTATGTCGGGTTTAAATGATATGCTAGATGGGTTAATCACAAATAGAACGGCCCACGTTCGTATTTATAAGGAAATCCAAATTTCTGATAAGCAACCTGCTGATTTTATTAATCAAAAGGGACATAATTTCGTCTCCTCCATTAAACCTAAAAATGAGTTATTAGGAATAAACAATAGTAAGACAATCATTTCTTCCTTAGAAAATGATGAACGCGTGTTAGGGGTCGCGCCTAAAATTAGCGCACAAGTATTTTATAATGTGGGAGCAGTAGATTTAACGGGTGCGATTTTTGGCATTGATCCTGTGGAAGAAAATAGGCTATTTAAGTTTAGTGACTATGTAACATCTGGAAATTACATTGACCTTAAAAATATTCCCAATAGTATTATTTTAGGAAAAGGTGCGGCCACTAAGATGATGGCAAGTGTAGGGGATGTGATTCAGGTAACTACAAGTAAAGGCGATCAGGTCGCACTACGTGTGGTGGGTATATTTCAATCTGGAATTCAAGAATTAGACAATGTCCAAAGTTATTGTTCCTTATCTACTACCCAAAAAATTCTAGGACAACCAAGTAACTACATTACAGATATTCAAGTCAAATTAAAGGATATTCTTTGGGCGCCGGAGGTTGCGAAGGAGTACCAGAAAATTTACGAGTTAAACGCTGTTGATATACAAACTGCAAATTCCCAATTTGAAACAGGGAGCTCCGTAAGGACTTTAATTTCTTATGCTGTGGGCATTACACTTTTGCTAGTGGCGGGCTTTGGAATTTATAACATTCTGAACATGATGATCTATGAAAAAATGGATTCTATTGCCATTTTGAAGGCGGTTGGATTTTCAGGAAAGGATGTTAATAAAATATTTATATCCATTGCGCTTAGCATTGGTATTTTTGGAGGTTTAATGGGGCTACTAATGGGTTTTGGATTATCCTCATTAATAGACCAAATTCCCTTTAATACAGAATCCCTCCCTACCATCAAAACCTATCCAATTAATTACAACCCTAAGTTTTATCTGATTGGAGGTACTTTTGCGATAGTGACTACTTATTTCGCTGGATTCTTTCCGTCTCGAAAAGCTAGTGGAATTGATCCTGTTATCATTATTAGAGGAAAATAAGATGGATAAGGTAGTATTAGAGGCTAAAGAAATTACGAAATACTTTCACGATCCTGTGACAGTAAAAATCTTAGACAAAGTCAGCTTCCAATTGAAGCAAAGTGAATTTGTCTCCGTTATCGGTAGATCAGGCTGTGGTAAATCCACATTACTTTATATTTTATCTACCATGGATACTGATTATGAGGGCGATCTACTCGTGGATGGCATATCTATGAGAGATAAAAAAGAGGGTGAATTAGCCATCGTTCGAAATGAAAAAATTGGCTTTGTTTTTCAATTCCATTATTTACTGAATGAATTCTCCGTATTAAAAAATGTCATGCTTCCTGGACTAAAATTAGGCAAGTTTTCAGAAAAAGAAATCGAACACAAAGCTTATGAAAAATTAAAGATTTTAGGAATAGAAAACGAGGCACTCAAAGATCCTAATCAACTTTCCGGAGGACAAAAACAACGAGTGGCCATTGCTCGAGCACTCATTAATGACCCCTTATTAATTATGGGTGATGAGCCAACTGGAAACTTAGATAAAAAGAACTCAGAAATTGTCTTCAACATATTTAAAGAACTGGCAGAAGAGTATAAACAAACGCTTCTAATTGTTACACACGATAATGAATTCGCCGCGAGGACGACTCGAATTATTGAAATGGAAGACGGTCATATTAAATAAAAAAAAGGAGCAAAGGGTCATTAACCCTCGCTCCCTGCATTCATCTGTTCTATTATTATTTTTAGTGGTTAGGCGGTATCAGATTCGCTTAAACAATAGTAGGGCTTTAGGTAGAGTTTATGAAATTTATAGCTACTTGTATGTTCCATTTTCGAAAATCCGAACAAAGTAATCCCAAAAACGCTTAAACTAGCTTAAAATGTTGCTTTTTCTTTCGGCATAAGCGGATGGGGATTCTCCCACTAATTCTTTAAAATTCACGAAAAAGGTAGTTCTTGATTGAAAACCAGACTCTAAACCAATAGCCTCCAACGTAAGTACCTTATCCTTCCCTGCATCAATTAATTCTTTTGCATGCCTAATCCTCCAGCGCATTCGCTGTTCTAAGAAATTAGATTTTTGTGTCATTCTAAAATAAAAATTAAAATGATGGACAGGAATATCAAGTGCTGATGATAATTGGGCTAATGAAAAAGAGGGCTTTAAAAAGGGTTTATACTCTTCTAAATAGAGATCTAATTTAGTCTCTATTTCTATTAATTTTTCTGGAGATAATTCATAATTAGGTATTCGAAGTTTTGCCTCTCGCTCCTCTACAACATAAGGTTCATACAGGAACTCAGGGAAATAAAATACGCTTAATGAAAAAACAAGATAAGACCCTAATCCTACATAATTCCAAGGGGTAATACCTTGGTAGGTTATCTTAAATTGATTTCCATTAGGAACAAGTAGAAAGAAATAGGTTAAAAAGAGTATTAAAAAAATCTGCAAAAATAGAAATCCTGGGATCCAATAATGTAAAATGAAATTTTTCGTATTTCGGGTAACGAAACGGAAATAGATTTGGCAACTATAAATGACATAAAAGCTACTCAGCAATAGCTTCACATAAAAATGGAAGCGAGAGGAAAACAAGAAACCCATTTGCTGCTTTACTAATTCTTGAATATCAAATTTAACTGATTCAACGACAAGAATTTTGTGTGAAAAGGACGTAAGCGAGTAGGGCAACGTATCAAATA
>CAJCBY010000284.1 GCA_903960725.1 uncultured Cytophagaceae bacterium
AGGTTTTACAGCCGCTTTCACAAAGGAACCCTGAGGCTTAAATACTTTCATCGGACCTCTATTTTGCAAGGCCACATAAGCCAGATCCGAACCTACCTGAATACCCACTAATGACTTCGCATCAGCCGGCACTAATATTCCTGAATTTTGCGCATAGGTGAAACCTTTTCCATTACCTAACAAAACACCCCCATTCGAAGCGTCATAGCGACCCATAGCCACTTCATTGGCAAAATTATTACCGATATAAATGATATCTAAATAGCCATCTGCATTCACATCTATGATCTGCATACCATTCAAGGACGATAATTGCGCCATATCGGGTAAAGGTTTCGCTTTAAATTTACCCCCACCTAGATTCTCGATGTACATAGACGCATTCTCGGTAAAGGATAGTTTGGTCGCTTTTGGCTTTTCTTTCTCGGTCAAGAAATCTTCCTGGGTGACCTTACCATAATCCTTATAATATACCCAGCGCTGACGCGTTGAATTCAACTGCTTATGCACATCATCTTTACCAAATAAAGGAGCAGAAAAAGAAACTCCCGCGGCGCTTTGGAAATAGACAAATGGGAACACATCGTATACTCCATTCCCATCTACATCCCCGTGTAACACATCCACTGGCTGCTTTGCATTCGCACGCAGTAAGGTATTTTTACCCATATTCCCGGCTACTAAATCCAAGTCACCATCTTGATCAAAATCCGCAGCGGCCACAGATCCCCAAAGACCTGTCATCTCTTCTAATCCAGTTTTACTTAATTTAACTAAACGGCCTTTTTCATTTTGGTAAATCTGAATCGGCATAAACTCCCCAGCCACTACTAAATCAACCCAACCATCGTTATTTAAATCAGTCCAAACCGCATCACAAGCCAGCGCCGGTTTCAATAAATCAGGTGCCCACTGAGCTGTAGCATCGGCGTACTTAATGACGCCTGCCTTTGAATCATTACGCAAAAGGCGGGATGGAGTACCTTGAGGATAAGAGAACGGCACATTGCGTCCACTTACAAAGAGATCTAAATCACCATCCTTATCAAAGTCAACGGCTCTTACAGCCGCATTACTTTCAGTAAAACTAGGTAAGGCAGACGGAGCTAAGCTAAAATTACCTTTACCATCATTCGCATACACTACATCTTGGAAACTAGCCGCACCTATTTGTCCTTCCGTTCCGCCTCTAGCTATGTATAAATCCAAATCCCCATCACGATCCATATCGATTAATAGCGACCCAAGGTCCTCCCCTAATTTCTCTTTCCTTTCCGCCACTCCTTCTAGGAATTTAGACGTAAACTTCCCGTTAGGCTGTTGTAAATAGAATATTCCTGAATAAAACTTAGCTCCTCCCACGAAGAAGTCTTCTAAACCATCGCCGTTCACATCCCCCACCGAAGCACCAGGCCCTAATTGCGACATTTTGAATGGAATTAAACTTTGGAAATTAAAATCAATAAAATCCATTTCCTTGTGCACATCCGTTAATTGCATCTGATCCGTTACATCCTGCAATAAAGGTGCCTGTGCCTGATACAAGGAAACATAAGGCTTCTTAGCATCGGAGATTTTTACGGTTAAAATTTGATCCATCCCCGGTTTTGAAATGACCTGCATGGAATCATTCGGCCAAATCACTCGTAATTCCTTGATCTTTTGCTTCGCACCCAAGCCAATATGTGCAACAGCCTCTACGCTCGACAAATACCCTCTGAAAGGAGAGTTCTCATAGTAGAAATAAGTTCCGTCTGCATAAACACCTTCAATACGTGTTCCAATCCCTTGTGAATTTTGACCTTTACCTTCGAACTTGACGCGTAAAAAATGGCCTTTATCCGCATTCGTCTCCACTGTATTATTTTGGTAGACAAATGCCTCATCATTGATATTATTTACCACATAGTCTAAATCGCCATCATTATCTAGATCGCCATATGAGGCGCCATTAGAGAAGGACGGACGCTGAATCCCCCAAGCTGCACTCACATCATCAAAGTGCATCCCGCCCTTATTTCTAAAGGCATAGTTATTCACTTTAATGATAGGCATCTGCTCTAAAAGAATGGCATCTGATGCTAAACGCGATGAATTTGCACGGTATAGCATAAAGTCACGATCCGTCACATCGCGAGGGAAACCATTGGTAATCATCAAATCCCTAAAACCATCATTATCAAAATCCGCTAACGACGGACACCAGCTCCACTCTGTCTCCGCCACACCCGCTAACAAGCTAATCTCTTGAAAAGGAGCAGGCGAACCATCCGCCTTCTTTCCTGAATTTAATTGTAACGTATTGCGCATGTATTGGTAGGTATACCCATGCAAGTCACTATTCTGATACGTTTGGTAGCTATTTGGCGGCGCTAATTGCTTCTTGCGTTCGTTGTCCTTAGGCAACATATCTAAAGCGACGATATCGGGACGACCATCGTTATTAATATCCGCCACATCGTTCCCCATAGCAGACAAACTCGTGTGCTTAAAATAAGCTTTAGCCTGATCTGTAAACGTTCCGTCGTGGTTATTGATATAGAGAATGTCATCGGACACATAATCGTTCGTCACATAAATATCCGGCCAGTTATCTTGGTTAATATCACAAATATTAATACCTAAACCATAGCCCTCAATCGTGATACCAGCCTCTTTAGAGACATTCGTGAACACCGGGTGGTTCTTTTCTTTCGACCACTCATTAAGGTATAAACGATCCGTATTCGGATAAGATCCATCTGTTACTTTAGGACGGTACAAGGACGGAACTTGATCAATTACATCCGTCAAAACATATAAGTCCAAATCCCCATCCCGATCATAATCAAAAAAGGCAGCATGCTCACTATGACCGCTATCATTAATACCATATTCAGTAGCCAACTCTTTAAAACTCGGTTTCCCGTCCTTAATTCCTTGGTTAACGAAAAGCATATTCTGGCGATCACGCTCTGCATTTTTCATGGTAGCAGAAACATACACATCCAATAAACCATCCCCATTGATATCCACGATGCTAACACCTGAACACCAGCGGTTTTTAGTATCTAATCCTGACACCTTTCCTAACTCTTCAAACTTCATCTCCCCTTTATTCAAATACAAGGTGGCATTCGCTTGAGAACCAGAAAAAACAATATCTAATAGCCCATCATTATTAAAATCTCCCATACCCACACCGCTTCCGTTGTAGAGGTATTCATACTTCAAAATAGTCAAGGAGTCGCTCTCCACGATCTTGTTTGAAAAATGAATACCGGTATCATCACCGGATAAAAGCTCGAAAGTTGTAGCGTTTTTACAAGAGAAAAAAAGAAATGAAAAAGCACTAAATAAGTAAACGACAATAGACTTCATAAGGTAATATTAAACTTAAGCGAAAATAAAAAAGGTGGGATAAATATCCCACCTTTTTTAAGGAAAATTACTAGATATTAATACCCTGGATTTTGCTTCAATATTGAAGTTCCTTGAATATCAATTTGCTGCTGAGGGATTGGTAAATACTTGTCAGTAGCAGTGTATGAAGCACCACCAAATTTAGTTACCAATAATTTAGACTCATAAGCTAAGTAAGCATTTAAAGTAGGTACATCAATTCCCCAACGAACTAAGTCGAAGAAACGGTGACCTTCAGTAGCTAATTCTAATAAACGCTCCATACGAACTGCTTTTGTAGCAGCAGCCTTATCAGCAAATGCTGTGTAAGGTACGATCTCATAGTTAGCTTCAGCTTTACCACCTTTCATTACGAAACCTGCAGGGTTAGCCGCGCGGTTACGAACTTGGTTGATGTAACCTAAAGCCGTAGCTAATGAACCACCTTCGATCTCAGCTTCTGCAGCCATTAACAATACATCCGCAAAACGAATGATGTTAAAGTTCATTGTTGCATAACCACGTGTCCAAGAAGAACCATCAGTTAATGTATTCTCTTGAGACTTGTAGTAGATGTATTTCTTAGGTGAGTAAGGACCTGCATACGATTGAGCACGAATCCAAGCTGCGCCTGGGTGCTCGATCCAGTCTAAATATTGGATACCACGACGACCGATAGTGTGGTCAATACGTGGATCTAATGGACCTGCATCTTCTGTAAACGCTGCACCAGAAGCAACTCCAAAATCATGCTTCACTGCGTTTGCAGTAGAGTTATAATCTGGAGCACCTGCTGTTTCAGTTAAGATAGGTAGACCACCTACTGTACGGTAAGCATTTGCCATAGAGAAAGATGGCTGGAAGAATCCGCAGCAGTTACCTGGACCATCTGCACCCGTATTGTATGGGTAGTTCAAGTCGTCAAATGCGTTAGAGTTATTCACGTTACCTGTATTCATAGATGATTGAATCGCAAATACAGCTTCCTCATTGTTATCGTTCGCAGCATTGAAGATATCAGCAAACTTAGGAACCAAACCGTATTTCTTACCGTTTGTAGTTACACCATTCGCGATAACATCTGTAAACTTAGCTCTTGCATCAGCAAACTTTCCTTGGTACAATAATACCTTTCCTAAGTAAGCTTGTGCAGCCCATTTGTTCGCACGACCTGCAGAAGAAGACGTAGCTGGCAAATTAGTTACAGCAAAGTTAAAATCAGCTTCGATCTTATCATAGAATGCTTCTGTGTTAGCCACTTTTTCAATTCCTTTACCATATCCGACTTTCTCATCTACGTAAGGAACAGAGTTAAACAACTTCTTTAATTCGAAGTAGTAGTGACCACGTAAGAAACGAGCTTCAGCAGTAATACGTGTCTTATCCGCAGCAGATAGTTCTTTAGAACCAGCCGCTAGGTTAATAACCGCATTACAACGCGCGATACCCTCGTATTTTGCCTGCCACGTACTGTTTAAGTCTCCATCATTCGCTGGAACCTCATAACGTTGCATATTATTAATATTCGAGTAATCACCTGGGTCAGTACCTTTATTGCTCTCTCCACCACGGATAGAACCCCAAACCCAGTTATTACCAGCTGCAAGACGAGAATAGCCTTTACCAGCTAATTGAGCATAAGCACCAATTAAGGCACCTTCCACACCAGCTTTAGATGATAGTTGCGCTTCAGCTAATGAACCTGTAGGCGGAACTTCTAAAAACTGATCTTTACACGCGAAGGTCAACGTAAGAGCTGACACACTCACTAAAGCGATTCGCTTAAAAATCTGATTATTTTTCATTTTTCTTATTTATTAATTAAGTTATATAACTAACAGCGTGGACTTTATGTTTTAGAAAGTCAAGTTGATAGATGCATTGAATGAACGAGTCACTGGGTAGTTACCCACATCAATACCGAAACCTGTATCTGCTGCACCACCTACACCTGGATCTAAACCTTTGTACTTAGTGAAGGTAAAGATGTTGTTAGCTGATAAAGTAAACTTCGCACGCTTGATACCTATTTTAGAAGTATAAGACTTCGGAATGTTGTATCCTAAAGAGATGTTTTGTACACGAATGTAATCACCATTCTCTACATACCATGAGTTCTCTGCAGCTGAAGTAGAAATGTTAGATGCTGATTCCCAAATAGGAGCCTCTGCATTATTTCCTAAAGCTGGAGTCCATGATTGCTTAGCACGCTCACCTTTTCCTGAACCTTCAAACGTTCCGTGGAAGTCAGTAAACCACTTAGATTGGTTCCAGATTTTGTTACCTGCAGACGCATATAAATACGTAGCAAATTCAAAATCTTTGTAAGTCAATCCGATGTTGATACCACCAGTGTACGTAGGAACTGGAGAACCTAAATACGTACGGTCAGCAGGGGTGATTTTACCATCACCATTCATATCCGCATAACGGAAACGACCTACACCTTTACCTGATTGCTCAGGAGCAGACGCTACTTCAGCAGCTGAGTTGAAATAACCCAATACTTGGTAACCATAGAAAGCTGATAAAGAACGACCTACTTCCATACGTACTGGAGTAATTCCACGGAAAGATCCACCTAATAAGTTCGTAATACCTGGAGCGAATGAAACAATTTCGTTCTTTAAGAATGAATTGTTAAATGTTAATTCATACTTCAAGTCTGAAGTAAGATTTCCACGATTAATAACTTGTAAGTCGATACCTTGGTTACGCATCTTCGCTACGTTTACAGCAGGAGCTGCAGCAGAGTTACCTACAACCGCTGGAAGAGGTACACCGAATAACAAATCACGTGTATCTTTTCTCCAAACGTCTAAAGCGATTTCCCACTTACCGTTTAAAAGTGTTGCATCCATACCAATGTTAGCTGTTTCTGAAGTCTCCCACTTAGCAGCAGGGTTTCCGATACGTGAACGGAAGTAACCTTCGTTAGCTCCAGAAGATTGACCATCAATTGGATAGAATGAGTTACCACGATCAGCAGCATATAAAGAGAATTGGTTCGCTGGGTTTACGTTATTTGAGTTACCCATTAAACCCCATCCAAGACGTAATTTCAAATCAGAAATAGCCGGAAGGTCTTTCATGAATTCCTCTGATGTAATTCTCCAAGCTGCAGAAACTGCAGGGAAAACACCATAACGATTCTCAGAACCGAAACGAGATGAACCGTCACGACGAACAACCCCAGTTAAATAATACTTCTCATCGAAGTTATAATCTAACTTAGAGAATAAAGAGTAGAAATTAACACCAGAGAATAAACTAGAGTTAACTACTGGTGATTGTACCGCATTCAAAGTTACGAAATCTAAGTCCATAGAGAATGGATTGATACCTGAACCTGAAATATTACGACCAGCACCTGTATTCAATGCCTCCATACCAGCTAATACATTCACACCATGCTTTCTCCACTTGTACTTGTAAGCTACTGTGTTAGTTAACACGTAAGAGAATACATAGCTAGATCCCTCAGAGAATGAATCAGATGCTTCTGGCTCAGAATCCCCTAAATATCTGTAGTTGTAGTTTTTGAATGCTGAATTGTTAAACTGACCACCTAAAGATGATCTAACGATTAAATCCTTCATTGGCTCATATTCTACATACACGTTACCAAATGCGTTCGCATTGTAGTTATTGTCATTCAAGTTATTGCGCATGATCTGACGAACTGGGTTACGAGGGTTGTTAAAACCACCTGCTTTAGTAGAGGCATAGCTACCGAAATCATCAAATACTGGGATAGCAGTCGGCATACGGTAAGCAGATAAGATTACTGACTCATCACCAGCAACACCTAAACCACCATTACCACCTGCTTGTCCACGAACTGAACGATACGTAAATTGTAGGTTTTCACCAATACGTACTTTCTTACCTAAATCCCACTCAGAATTGAAACGACCTGAATAACGCTTGAAATCGTTCTCTAACAAGATACCTTGTTGCTCTTGTCCAGATAAACCTAAATAGAAACGACCTCTATCTGTTCCACCTTGGATACCTAATGAGTGACGCATTGTGCTACCGAAACGAGTAATTTCATCATACCAATTCGTACCAGCTTTGTTTGTTCTAATCACGAAAGTAGTTAATGGATTAGCTGCAAAAGCTGCTTGAGCTGCTGCCATATCACCTGTGTTCACACCATTTGCGCCATTGAAGTGCAAATACGTAGGTAAAACTGCTTGTGCAGACGTACCATATTGTGGGTGAGTATAAGCTACTGCTGTTCCGTTAGCTGCCGCATTGTTACGGAATGCAACGTGAGTCCAGTCAGCTTGCTCTTGTGGAGTCAACATTTTAGGAGCACCACCTACGTTAGGGTCTGTTCCACCATATAATCCATCATAAGTAACAGTAAGTCCTTTATTACGAGAACCTGACTTAGTAGTGTAAACGATTACACCGTTCGCTGCACGAGCACCATAGATAGAAGCTGCTGCTGCATCCTTCAAAACAGTAGATGACTCGATATCGTCTGGAGATAAGAAATCAGTAGATCCTACTGGAACCCCATCCACAACGTACAATGGCTCGTTACCACCGAATGCACCGAAACCACGTACACGGATGATACTGTTCGTACCTGGTTGTCCGTTTGTGATTAAAGTAACACCGGCTACACGACCTTGTAATTGCTGCTCAACGTTACCTGAAGGTGCAATTTGCAAATCCTTCGCTTTAACGATAGAAGCAGCTGCTGTAGACGCTTTCTTGTTAGTAACTGAGTAACCTGTTACGATTACCTCGTCTAACTGACTGTTGTCTTCCGCTAATGTAACATTGATAGAAGATTGTGATCCTACTGTAACTGATTGTGACTTATAGCCAACAGCTGAGATATTTAAAACAGCTGCATCAGACTTAACAGTTACAGAGAATGAACCGTTAACATCTGTTGTTGCTCCTGTATTGGTACCTTTAACTAAGATACTAACACCTGGAATTCCCTGAGAATCTGTCCCAGAGACTTTACCTGAAACCTTACGGTCTTGGGCAAATGACGAAAAGCTTCCTAGCATTACTATCGCTAGCAAAAGAAAGCCTCGTAGACTTTGGTAAAAATTGTTTTTCATAATAAAGATTAAGTTAGTTATTAAATTAAATTTTTGGTTTCGTGTTTTTTACTAGTTCAATTGCCCTCCTTTCTGATGATGGTTAATAAATACATTGCGTTTTTTAATTAGGTTTAGTAGTCAAACAAATCTTTAAATAGTACAACAGACGCCAATAAGTGATTCGGTAAAAGGATACCACCCACAACTATGC
>CAJCBY010000285.1 GCA_903960725.1 uncultured Cytophagaceae bacterium
ATCAACGTATGGATCTCATCGATGAATAAAACGATTTCTCCATCGGAGTCCGTTACCTCTTTGATAACCGCTTTTAAACGCTCCTCAAATTCCCCTTTGTACTTCGCTCCCGCGACTAAAAGTCCCATATCGAGTGACATCACGATCTTGGATTTCAAGTTTTCGGGTACGTCACCAGAGACGATACGTTGGGCAAGGCCTTCCACGATGGCGGTTTTACCTACACCGGGTTCTCCTAACAAGATGGGGTTGTTCTTCGTTCTGCGAGATAAAATCTGCAAGACCCGGCGAATTTCTTCGTCGCGTCCGATGACCGGATCGATTTTCCCGGCTTTCGCTAATTCATTTAAATTCTTACCGTATTTTTCCAAAGACTGGTAAGTTCCTTCTGCGTGTGGATCGTTCACTTTTCTATTTCCTCTTAACTCTATGATGGATTTCTTAAAATTTGCTTTGTTAATGCCGAGCGACTTTAATAAGTCTGCGACGGAATCTTTGGATTCGATCAAAGCGAGAAATAAAATCTCTACGCTCACGTACGAATCACCAAATTCCGATTTCAAAGCCTCCGCTTCCGTCAATACCTGCTGTAAAGCATTGCTCGCATAAGGCTGAGCGCCTGATACTTTTGGGTAAGAAGAAAGGATGGTTTGTAGTTTCTCTTGAATTTGTAGAACAGACACGCCATTCTTCTTTAAGAGAAAGGCGGATGTTTGGGTATCGTCTTGCAAGATAGCTTGCAAAAGGTGACCCGTTTCTATGGCTTGCTGGCCATTCTGGCTCGCGATCTCTATCGCGTTTTGAATAATAAGTCCAGCTTGTGATGTGTAATTATTGGGGTTCATATCGGCTAGGTTTTCTCCCTACCTAGCAAATGAATATCCAATCGAATAATTCGGAAAAAATGACATTAAAACGCATGCATACTTGCTGGAAAACGCGCCAAAATGGCGCATATTAGGCGAATTTGGCTTTAATTGCGTCTTCGAAATTCTTTAATGCAATTTGCAGATCAACAATCTCAGATGCGAAATGGGTGAAATCACAGACTTTGGCCTTCAACTCAATCTTTTCACAAATCGAATGCACCTGAGCCGCACCTAATGTTCCTGAATTTCCTTTCAAGGTATGCAGTTCCGATTGAACACCTTTGCAGCTACCTTCAGCGTGAGAGGAAATGGCAGCGGCAATTTGTTCTTTGGCCTCCGCAATAAACTCTTCTAACATGCTTTGCACAAAAGCTGGATCTCCGCCCACAGCGTCCGAAAGTGAGGCTAGGACCTCTTCATCCACGACAAAATCAACAGTAACCTTAGCCTCCTCCAAAGTGCCATGTCCATCAGAAACCCAGCGCGAAACCATCTGGATGATTTGTTGCGCTCGAATCGGTTTAGCTAAATAATCATCCATTCCAGCCGCTAGGAAACGTTCTCGATCTTCCTTCATCGCATAAGCCGTCATGGCAACAATAGGCGGTAAATAGGCAAGCCCTAAAGACTGTAAACGACGCGTGGTCTCCATCCCATCCATTTCTGGCATTTGAATATCCATCAACACTAAATCAAATTTCGCATCTTTTTGCAGAACACTAATGGCTTCCTTGCCACTAGAAGCCATCTCTACCTCACAACCTGCCTTCATCAAAATCTGACTTGCCACCTTGCGATTTGTAGCATTATCATCTACTAACAAGACTCTTGCGTGAACCGAATTCAACGTACCTGAAATCGAAAGATTCTCGACGCGTTTCGTCTTTGCCGCTAAAGCTGAATCCCCTACAGCAAGTTTAATCCTAAACCAGAACGTACTTCCCTTTCCCTCCTCCGACTCTACCCCGATTTCTCCATCCATCATTTTACAGAATTCACGAGAAATGGCTAAACCTAACCCCGTACCTCCATAGTTCTTAGAAGTAGAATTATCCACTTGTTGGAAGGCATTAAATAATTTTTCAAGATTGGATGGGCTAATTCCAATTCCCGTATCGCGCACACGCACTTCTAATTCCGTAGCATCTGAGGAAACCGAAACGGGTTTCACTGAAATTTTAACTGAACCATTCTCCGTAAACTTCAATGCATTGGAGGTCAAATTCGAAAGAATCTGCAATAAGCGCGTCTCATCCGCCTTCACATAAACAGGCACTTTGTCATCCAGCTTGTAAGAGACCTTATTCCCTTTCTGATGCGCTAATGGCGTAAACAAGGCCATCAAACGATCAAACACATCTTCCAATATAATATCAGTCGGGTGCAAGACCATCTTACCTGCTTCGATCTTCGCGAGATCGAGAATGTCATTCAAAATATGCAATAACGTCTCAGAGGACTTGCGTATCGTTTGTAAATAATCACGTTGATCTTCGTCCAGCGGTGTATCGCACAACAGATCCACCATCCCGATCACCCCATTCATAGGTGTCCGGATTTCGTGCGACATATTCGCTAAAAACTGTTCCTTCACCTGCAACGAGTGCTCCGCTTGTTCGCGTGCCTCGACGAGTTCAATTTGGTACTTCTTTATATCCGTAATATCCCGAGCGATACCGGAAACTTCTGAGATAATTCCTTGATCTAAAATCGGATTCAAATATACTTCTAACCAACGATCGGAATCATCTTTCTTATGAATACGTAATTCAAAATGCTGCTTAGCCCCCTTGAAAGCTAGTTTATAATGCTCCTCTAACACTTTTCGCTCTTCCAAAGACATGAGTTTAAAGCCCATCGTTTCCGAGCTGATGTTTAATTGAGGTTTCATCCCTAGCTCTTGCTCTAATAAATCGGAGTAATCGTGGTTAAAACTCATTAACATCAAACGCTTATTCACGGACCACATCAGGTGAGATGAACTATCGAAAATAGCATTTAATCGAGCTGTTTCTCTCGCCAAAGCCTCTTCCGCCTGCTTCCTCGAAATCGCAATCGCCACTTGCCCCGAAATAAAGTCCAATAGCTCTAAATCTCGGTTCTCGTATTTATTCGCACGCTCGTAGGATTTCACTCCAATGATACCCGTTACGCGATCCCCAATGCGGAGGGGAACACAGAGCATTACTTTGGGAACCACCCCATACAAATAAATCTTTTTCTCCGCTGCTAACTGGTGGATCTCATCATCATGTAAAATGAGCGGCTTGTTCGCCATCAAAGCATATTCCGTCAACCCATTCCCTAATCGACGTTTCGTAAAGTGCACCCGGGAATTAAAGTATTCATCGATGTAATAAGGAAAATAAATAAAGCTCTTGCCCGGATCATATTGCGCAATGAAGAAGTTCTTCACGTCAATCACCTCACCTAATTGCTTGTGAATATTCACAAACAAATCATCCAGATTCGAGGAATTGATAGCTACTTGGGAAATAGAGGAGAATAATTTATTCGCTCGCTCCGCCCGTACTTTTGCTGTAGAATTGTGTAGTATACAGCGATAAGCCGTAGGGACTCCTCGCTCGAAACGACAAGTCACTGAACCTGACACATACAAACGGCGTCCATCTTTACGTCTGAATACAGCCGTAAACTCAGGGATATCTTCCCCCTTTGCTAACGTATCAAATTGTGCCTGCGTCAAATGGGCAAAATCCGGATGCAGCACATCCTGCATCTTTAAATCCTTCGCTTCCTCCTCGCTGTACCCCATAGTCTCTAGCCAGGCACGGTTCACGAATAGGAATCGGCCGGTAACCCCGGTGATCTGGATCAGGTCAGTGGTATTGTTAATTAAGTCTTGTAATTGGGCATTGGAACGCGTCAGAGCCTCCGATACTTTCTTTTTCTCACTGACGTCCTCCCCTATGATACTTAGGAAATTATCACTCACCACGGTAGAAGCGACTTCTACCCATTTAATAGACCCTGATTTCGTTTTGTAATTTCGTTCCCGTTCTTCGAAAAGGCCACCGGTTTGAATGGCTTTGTCAAAAGAGGCTCGGCGTATTTCGCTTTCACCATCCGGGACAAGTGTACTAAAGAAGTCCTGACCATTTAATTCTCCCGGCTTATAACCTAGCAATTGGTGCGTATAGGCATTCGCATGCGTGATGGTTCCATCGAGCGCCATAACGATGCCAAAAAGCTTCAGGGAATCTAATGTTTTAATCAGGGCCTGCTTGTCCTCCATGCCTTTAATCGAAAATTTTGCTTAAATGTACAAAAAAGGGCTTAATTTTACTCCTTAAACCCCAGAGACCCGGTGCAAGTAAGAGCA
>CAJCBY010000286.1 GCA_903960725.1 uncultured Cytophagaceae bacterium
GAATAACCTGTAGGCGAATTCGCATTTTGGGCGATATTAGAGAGTGCCTTTATTTTTCCGGTAGAGGTTTCCATCACAATGGCTACCGCGTAGCGGCCTTGGAATTTCTTCATCCCATTAAATAAGGCCGTTTCTACAATTTCTTGAATATTGATATCCAACGTAGAATGCAAATCCAGTCCAGCTATAGGTAGTACTGGTTCATCCCCTGGCTCGGGTCTCCAGGTGTTCTTGTCCATTTTCTCGAACATCCCTTCGCCAAATTTTCCCCTTAATTCTTTATCAAAACTATTTTCAATCCCCACCTTCCCTTTTTCTCGTAAATCCTTCAAATAGCCCACTGTTCTATAGGCCATTTGCCCAAATGGGGCATAGCGAACGTTGATTTTATCAAACACCACCCCAGAAACATTGGCGGAATTCGCATCAGCAAATAAAGGAAAGCTCAGAATTTTCTTTTTTTCTTGAAAATCCAATAATCGATTATTAATCAACAAATAACTCTTTTTGCTCCGTTTCGCCGCTTCGATTTTCTCTTTGTATTCATCCGCCGTTCTATCCTTGTAGAAATTAGACAAGGCTGCAGCGAGTGCATTAATGTGCTTCTCATACAAAATTTTAGCCTCCTTGTTTGTATTATACACGGACGGATCTATACCCAATCGGTATTTAGGCAAAGTAGTTGACAAGAGACTGCCGTCATCTGAGTAGATATTACCGCGGGTAGATTCAATTTTGCGTTTTTTCACGTAGGTAGACATGGCCTCCGAGCGAAATTTAGGTCCATTCAATACCACCACTTTGTACAAGCTGAATAGCAAATACATGAATATAGCTAAAATGATAATGAAAAACGTGTAGAAACGTCGGGCAATCAAGCCCCGAATATTAGGTCTTTTGTCTTTGGCCATTATTGCTCTTTGTTGACTTGGATGATGATTTTAGTGGGAGGAATGGTAGATACTCCTATTTGATATCGTTTTAAGGTTTCTTCCAAATTACTCTGTTTAGACACCTTCATGTATTCTGCTTTTTGGGTCGTATAATCTGCTCGATCTTCCTCTAAAGCCGTTTTTTCTTTCTGAATTTGATGCAGTTTTCCATCTGCGATGATAGAATAATAGATATTCACAAAGGTCAATAGGGCTACAAACGCAATTCGCTTTACCCACATCACCGGCAATTCTCCACCTGTGAAATAGTCAATATTGAAAATGGAATCGAAGATCCCTTCCTTCTTAGGCTGGGAGATTCGTTTAGAGCCCGCTTCTTTCGGTTCAATCGGTGTTGCCATATTATAATTTAGACGCTATTCTTAATTTCGCACTTCTTGAGCGCGGATTCAATTTCAATTCTTCCTCCGAGGCCGTAATCGGCTTGCGAATAACGGACTCAAGCGGTCGATGAACTACCCCAAACAGGTCCTTATCCTCTTTGCCTTGCACATTCCCGGCCTTGATAAAATTCTTCACTAAACGATCTTCCAACGAATGGAAAGACATAATGACTAATCGTCCTGAAGGCTTCAAAACCGCTGGAGCCTGTGCTAAAAATTCTTCAATCACTGCTAGCTCTTGATTCACTTCAATTCGAATCGCCTGAAAGACCTGTGCGAAGTATTTAAACTCCCGATGTTTAGGAGCTAATTTATTCAAAATTTCTTTAAATTCTTGCGTTGTTTCTAAGGGTTTTCTGGTACGGGCTTGAATGATAGCTTGGGCCAAAGTCCGCGCATTTTTCACTTCCCCATACATCCCTAATATGCGTTGCAATTCAGCTGCTGAATAGCTATTCAATAATTCCGCCGCCGTCATCGATGCTGAGGGGCCCATACGCATATCCAATGGCCCATCGAAGCGAATCGAAAAACCCCGTTCTGGCGCATCTAATTGAAAGGAGGACACCCCGAAATCAGCCAAAATTCCATCCACCTCTTTCACTCGATGCAAGCGTAAATACTTCTCTAAATAGCGGAAATTAGCCGTTATTAGCGTTAAACGCTCATCATCAATCTTCTCAGCCTGTTCCCAAGCATCTGGATCTTGATCAAAGGAAAACAATCTTCCCTCCGGTCCTAGCTTAGCTAAAATAGCCTTCGAATGTCCGCCTCCACCAAAGGTCACATCCACGTACGTTCCCGCCGGATCGATGTGTAAACCATCAATGCATTCGTGCAACATGACGGAGGTATGGTAGGTGTTTTCTGGCATAATTTTGGATGAAAACAAAAATACAAATTATCCCTCGGCTATGCCATCAAAAAAGGAAATTGTCACTCTTTTTTTTGTGACTAGTTTCGAACCCGTATCTTTGTTCAAACGCCTGTTAAATTCTTCTATGAAAAAGATCTTCTTTGCCCTCTTATTTGCCCCCTTGTTGAGCCTTGCACAAGTGCCTGTTTCGGGAATTTGGCGCGCGGAAATTGCAACACATGGAGGAGCACTACCCTTTCAGTTTGAAGTTAATGGGGGGACAAAAGCCGAACAATGGGATATTAAACTCATCAATGGATCAGAGAAATCAAGCCTAGGAGAATCCTATCTAAGAAAAGACTCCCTAGTGATCCCATTTGATTTATATGACTCAGAATTAGTCTTTCACATTTCGCAAAACACGGAGATGAAAGGTTTTTTCGTTAAGAAAAGAAATGGAAGCACCTTATTTAAATTAGCCGTCACAGCAAAAGCAGGCATAGCCGATCGATTTTTGAATTTAAACCCAGCCACAGTCAATGCAAGTGGTAAATGGATGGCGGATTTCTTTAGCGATGCTACAAACCATAGTCCTGGGGTAGGTGTATTTGAACAAAGTGGAAATAAGGTAACTGGAACTGTATTGCGCACGTCTGGCGATTACCGATTTTTACAAGGCAATGTGAGCGGTGATAGTCTTTTACTCAGTTATTTCGACGGAAGTAACCTGTATTTAATCAAAGCCAAAATAGCTGAAACGAAACTCGTTGGAAAATTCACTTCAGGATTGAATGGCGAAAGAAACATGCTTGCAACACTTAACCCAGCCGCGGCGCTACCTGACCTAAAGAAATTAACGTATTTAAAACCTGGTTTTGATCGAATTGATTTTAAATTACCTACTGCCTCTGGCGAACAAATTAGTTTACAAGATGAGCGCTTCAAAAATAAGGTAGTCGTTATCGAGTTAATGGGTTCTTGGTGTCCAAACTGCTTAGATGAATCCCGTTACTTAGCCCCTTTTTATAAAAAATACAAAAGCAAAGGAGTAGAGGTTTTAGGTCTCGCTTTTGAATATTCCCCGGATATCGCTATTTCAGGACCTAAGATGAATAACTTCCAAAAGAAAATTGGCATTGACTATCCTTTACTTTTTGCCGGTACACCAGATGAAAAAACCATCGCAAAAGTATTACCCATGCTAAATCAAATGAACGGCTATCCGACCACCTTCATCATTGACAAAAAGGGCATTGTAAGAGAAATTCACACCGGGTTCTCCGGACCTGGAACGGGGAAATATTATGCAGACTGGATTTCTGATTTTGAACACACAATCCAAAGCCTTCTAGCAGAAAAATAATGAGAATAATTGCTCTAATCTGTCTGATTTCCTTTTCTGTTCAAGCAGAGAAACCCTCCTTTAAAAAGTGGAAAGCACCACTAGCATTGGGCATTGCCAGTGGCTTAACCTATAACCCATTTGCCAAGCAAATTCAGACAAATATGGTGGGTCCTGGCCAAGTAACACCTTTAGATGGGTATATTCAATATGGGCCTGCCGCCTTGTATGTTGGCATGAATATTGCCACATTTAAAAGTACGGAGGCTGCTTTTGATCAGGCAGGCGTCTTTCTTATCGGGACGGGGATTTATGCAGCGACTACATATGGATTAAAAGCGGCCATCACCGAAGCAAGACCTGATGGCACTGAAAAAACATTTTCCTCTGGACATACCGCGACCGCCTTTTTCGGGGCGACCGTTTTAGCGCATGAGTACCGTGATTCCCATCCTGAATTAGTGATAGCCGGGTATACGCTTGCAGCTGCTACTGGCGCATTGCGCATCGCAAACAATAAACATTGGGTAACAGATGTGTTAATGGGATCCGCGATAGGTATCGCCTCTGCCGAATTAGCTTATTTAATTTATCCCAAAGTGCGTCATCAATGGCAGAAACTAAACTATTTTACCATGACGCCTCAAATTACTCCAACCTATTATGGGGCCAGTATGACCGTTGGATTTTAGTGCAGTAGAAGATACAAACCTGCACCTGCGAAATAACCTAGCAAGGCAAGGAAGCCTATCTTTTTCAAGTACCAGCCAAACTCGATTTTCTCCATTCCCATCACGGCAACTCCGGCAGCGGATCCAATAATCAAGATACTTCCTCCTGTACCTGCACAGAACGCCAGGTATTCCCACATTTTGTGATCCATTGGGAAATCTGTTAGCGTATACATACCCATCGTAGCCGCCACTAAGGGAACATTATCTACCACGGCTGAAGCCAAACCGATACTCGTTACAATCAAATTTTGATTTCCTAATGAAGCCGCTAATTGATCAGAGAGTGCGTGCAAATAACCAAAGGATTCTAAACCTCCAATAGCTAAAAGAATGCCTAAAAAAAAGAGAATGCTGGACGTATCGATTTTGGTCAATGCATATCCTACACTCAAATGCTTTTTAGCCGCTTCGTCCTTTTCTGAATGTAAGAGTTCAGACAAAATCCAAACTAGACCCAATGCTAACAAAATCCCCATATACGGAGGCAAATGGGTTAAAGTCTTAAAAATGGGAACGCCTATAAGAGAACCGGCTCCAGCGAAAAGCATGATTTTGCCGTCCCGCTCTTCTGTCGAGCTTAAGGCCGCAGAGGCTTCCGGCTGCCCAATAGCTTGATTTTTCAAGACAAAAGAAGCTATTCCTAAAGGGACAATCAAGGAGAGTAAGGAAGGAAAAAACAATCCCTGTATAATGCCCGTGGCAGATATTTGGCCTCCAATCCACAGCATCGTCGTTGTCACATCACCAATGGGCGACCAAGCGCCACCTGCGTTCGCAGCGATCACTACGATACCCACAAAATACTTCCGAGTTTCTTTATTGCTTATCAACTTACGTAGCAAGGTGACCATCACGATCGACGTAGTCAAATTATCTAAAACGGCAGACATGAAAAAGGTGATCAAACCCACTATCCATAGCAGTTTGATCACCTTATCTGTTTTTATTAATCGAGAAACGAAATGGAATCCTTGGTGGGCATCGACTAATTCAACTAAGGTCATTGCGCCTAACAAGAAGAACAAGATTTCCGAGGTCGAGGCTAAGTGATGACCTAATTCTGATGCACTTCCCTTCGAAATGGCATAAACCGTCCACACTAAAACGCCAGTCACTAAGGCTGTAGCCGTCTTATTTATCTTCAGGGGATGCTCGAAAGCAATGGCTAAATAGCCTAGAATGAAGATAAGTATGGACGCGATTCCCATCTTATTTTAATTTAGCAACAGCTGCCTTAATACGATCACACGCTTCTACTAATTGCTCATCCGCTGCTGCCGTAGAAATACGCATACAATCTGGCGCACCAAAACCTGAACCCGCCACAGTAGCTACAAAAGCATCTGCTAACAACCAAGAACAGAAATCATCCGAATCGTTAATCATCGTTTTACCGTCTGATTTACCGAAATAATAAGAAATATCTGGGAACGCATAAAATGCACCATCTGGCATATTTACTTTAAATCCTGGGATCTCACGTAATTTTTCTACCACTAACTTACGACGACGGTCATAAGCTGCTTTCATTTCAAAAGCGTGATCTAGCGTACCATTAAAGGCGGCTACTGCTGCTTTTTGAGCGACAGAGTTCGTACCTGACGTTACTTGACCTTGTAATTTTTCGATACCATCCGCAATCC
>CAJCBY010000287.1 GCA_903960725.1 uncultured Cytophagaceae bacterium
CATCCTCTGTCAACCAAATCGCTCCATTTTCTGCCACCCCGAATTCCCCATCAATCTCCAACACTTCGACTTCGGCTAAACTTAGTCCATCCATCGTTTTATCAAATCTCCGCCTACCCAGAAACTCGATTTCCAATTCTTCTTTTGTCATAATACGCGCACCAACCACTGCTAAAGCGGTTCTAAAATCAAAATCCTCAGACGCACCTTTAAAGGCACCCGGATGTTTAATCGGTTCAAGCGGCTCAATTTTACCTAAAATTTGATCTCTTGCGCTCATCGTTTCTTATACCATTCTTGGAAACTTTCCTTAGGTGCAACGGGCATTTCACGCTGTTTGTACCAAGGATTTAAACTAGTGTTTAATAAAGCGGAGAAGCGACGCATCAGCGACCCTCCTATTCGGTAAATCACCGGATTTGCTAATGTGAAGGCCATCAATTTCATTCCGAGCGTTTTTCCTGCCGGAGCTAATCCCGCCTCCATCAAGTCCTGACGCCAAAACCACAATTGCTCGTGGATATTAATCTTGACTGGACACACATTTGAGCAAGAACCACACAAGGTCGACGCGAATGGTAAATCTGCATTCGCTTTTTTGTCAATATTAGGGGCTAAAATAGACCCGATAGGTCCTGCTACTGGTTGGTGGTAGCTATGCCCCCCACTCCTTCTGTATACCGGACAGGTATTAAAACAAGCCGCACAGCGGATACATTTTAATGAATTCTTGTATTTCGGATCGGCAAGTTGACGCGTCCGACCGTTGTCCAATAACACGATATGCATCTCCTGCCCTTCGCGAGGTTTATGAAAATGAGATGAATACGTGGTGATTAATTGCCCTGTAGCGCTGCGTGCGAGTAAACGCAAAAACACGGCTAAATCTGCTCTTTTAGGAATAATCTTTTCGATACCCGTACAAGCAATGTGGACTTTGGCTAAATGTGCACCCATGTCCGCATTCCCCTCATTCGTGCAAACCACAAATTCGCCCGTTTCTGCCACTGCAAAATTCACCCCTGTAATGGCGACTTCAGAGGCTAAGAAATGACCTCTTAAATGTTGGCGCGCAGCCTCCGTCAAAAACTGTGGATCCTTATTTCCTTTAGGAGTACCTAAATGTTGGTGAAAGGTTTCCCCCACATCCTCCTTCTTCAAGTGAATCGCGGGCAATACAATATGGCTAGGTGCTTCGTTTCTAAACTGAACGATGCGTTCCCCTAAATCGGTATCGACGACTTCGATGCCTTTGGATGCCAAAAAGTCATTCAAATGGCATTCCTCGGTCAACATGGACTTGCTTTTGACAATCGTCTTTGATCCTTGCGCGGTGATAATACTATGTACAATCGCATTATGTTCCGCGGCATTAGCTGCCCAATGGACATGAATGCCGTTAGCTATCGCTTTGGCTTCAAAGGCTTGTAAATATTCACCTAGATTCGCTAAGGTATGATCTTTGATTTGCGACGCATGTTCACGCATGGCCTCCCATTCAGGTAAAACCTTGGAGGCCTTATCCCGCTTAGCACGCACAAACCACAAAGTCTCATCATGCCAGTCGGTCCGCTCAGCATCTGCGATGAAATTCTCCGAAGCTTCTGAGTGACTAAGCATGATTCAATATTTCTACGATGTGTTTTACTTGAACTTTGGATCCCTGACGTCGCAGGATTCCTTCCATGTGCATCAAACACGAGGTATCCGCACCTGTAATAAATTCTACGTCATTCGCATCATGTTCTTTGATGCGATCCTGACCCATCTTTACCGAAACGGCTTCTTCGGTTACACAGAAGGTTCCGCCAAAACCGCAACATTCATCCTCCCGTGCAGGCATCACGACTTCGACACCTTTCACAAGGGAGAGTAAATCTTGTAATTTCGAAAAAGGTTTTTCATTGCGCTCTGACATGGAACTTAAATGCAAGCCGCGCTGCCCGTGGCAACTTTGGTGCAATCCCACTCGATGTGGAAAATTTGCAGGTAGGCTCGACACTTTCAAAACATCCGTCAAAAATTCACAAATCTCGTAAACTGAATTCCGGATTTTCTCCGATGGATGGTGTTCCTTCAAATGCAACACGCAGGAGCCTGATGGCCCCACGATGTAATCAAATCCTTCAAAATTTTGGGTAAAATTCGCGTCGCAACCTGCTGTCGATGAGGCAAAACCCGAATTGGCCATCGGTTGGCCGCAACAAGTTTGGTCAGTAGGAACGACCACTTCGCAGCCGAGTTTCTCCAACAATTCCAAACTCGCCACCGCAACCTGCGGATAGAATTGGTCAATGTAACAGGGAACAAACAAGGCAACGCGCATCTTAATATCGTTTCAATTGAATTAAATTCTTGGGAGTCTCGCCCTTATAAACCAACAAAGCTGCTCCTAAAGCACTTGCTTGTGCAACTTCAGCGGCATAAACTTCGAGTGCTGGAAAAGCCCGCGCTAACAAGCGCATGTACCATTCGTTTTTACTAAAACCACCATCCACTAGCAATTGTTTGACCGGTGCATCTTTCAAGAGCAAGTTCAAACTAAAGATTTGTTGACCTACCAAATCTACCATGAATTGGTCATACGCCGAAGCCAAATCTGGAAAATCATTTAAATCCCGTGAGGCGAATGCACATTCGAAAACGGAGGATGCTCTAGGATTCAATTCATAGACCTCGTCTGAAAATTTCAAATCGGTAAACGAACCACCGAAATGCTTTTCCATCCGAGCCACCTGCTCCTCATGAAAATGCCCTCCAAA
>CAJCBY010000288.1 GCA_903960725.1 uncultured Cytophagaceae bacterium
AGCATCGAACAGATGGCCTCCTTTTCGAACCAAGTGTATGCTTTAGGGGTCGATGCGGTGATTATTTTGAACAACCAATTCGTGTCTTCTGAGGAATCCGATGCGGTATTTCTTACGCGTATCCGTCGCTGGATGGAGTTGACACCAGACGTTCCTTTTGGCATTTATGAGTGCCCTGTTCCCTACAAAAGGTTAGTTTCAATTCCTGTTTTAACGGAGCTATTAGCGTCGGGACGCCTGTGCTACCACAAGGATACATCCTTACATATAGATCAAGTTAAGGCGAAAATTCAGACAGGAGCAGGCATGCGTTTCGGGGTTTACGATGCCTATGTGGTACATGCCAAAGACTCCTTAGCCGCTGGCTCGATGGGCCTTTCCTGTATCCAAGGGAACTTTTTTCCTGATTTGCTCGCTGATTTCAGCTTGCGGCCTTCGGAGGATTTTCAAGCTTTTCTAACAGAAAACATGGAACTAATGCATTCAGCCTATCCTACCAGTGCAAAATATGTTTTGCAAAAACAGGGTTTCCCCATTTCGCTAGCAACGCGGCGAAAAGTGGATCCTTTAACAGAGTCGCTGAAAGCAAAACTAGATGAATTACTTACATCAGCTTCTCTGTATCAATCTCCAAAAAATCCTCCACCAAGGGGATAAAATAGTCCTGCACAAACGCGTCATGCTGGGGGTGAATCGAATAGGCTTGGTAAATTTCGTTGTTCGCGAACTCCATCGAGAAGCCGTATTTGAACTTATTTTTGGAGCTGGTTTGGCGAGAAACTTCCATTTTTTCCACTCCATTAATTTCTTCCAAGGCTTTCAAAGCGACAAAGAATTCATGTTTCTGCGATTCAGAAACGGTAGGTTTGAAATTAAAAATACCTGCGTGTCGTAAACTCATTAGTTAGCGTATTTATTGATTATTGCTATTTGTCCAGCGTGATAAGCCGCATGGGAGACAATTCTACCCAAAGCCTCCGCTTTCGTTTTTGTACCAAACTCTTTCGTGGTTATTACCTCTGACCAAACCGAATCAGGTTGAGTCAATAAGGTACTTTGTAACGTTTCAAAGGACTCCTCGACATAAGCTAACAAACTTGTGAGATCTGTCCATTCTCCCGTATCGTGACCTGCGATAACCGTTTTAGCGGATACTTGCACCGCTGAATTTCCGAATACATTCTTCGAAAACAACAACTCCACATCCCCAATATGGCGAATCAAGAATCCAATTGTATTAGGCGAATCGCCTAATTTCTTCTTCAGATCCTCCGCTTGCATTGTTTTCAGTTGATTCGAAAATCGCGTGCGGGCCTCGACCCATAGTGCGACAAAATGCGCGGTTGTTTCCATATTGTAAGATAGTAATTTCGGAGACTTCGTGAGTAATTTATTAGCAAAAAGAACCTTTATCTAGTAAATTGAGGCAAATTCTAAACCTATGAAAAAAGTACTCTTCCTAATCCTTATGAGCATTTCTATATCCCAAGCCCAAACCGCGCCTACACTCGAGTATTTTTGTGATTTAAAAGTAAAACTAGATCCGGCGCTAATTGTAGGCGAAACCCCACATGGAACACGCCGCATTATTCCCATTATCGGTGGAACAGTAGAGGGCCCTAAGATTAAAGGTGAAATAGTAAACGGCGGCGCAGATTGGCAGGTTTTACGCGCGGATGGAGTGACTGAATTAGAGGCCCATTACCAATTTAGAACAAATGATGGAACCTTGATATATGTGAAAAATACAGGAATACGTGCGGCTACTCCTGAAATCGCCGCGCGATTAGCCAAAGGGGAAAAGGTGGATGCCAATGAATACTATTTCCGGGCAACGCCAAAATTCGAAGCCCCTAAAGGCAAATACGATTGGGTAAATAATAGCCTATTTGTATGCACGGGAGAACGCTTGCCGGATTATGTGTTGATTCGTGTTTGGAAAGTAATGTAATCTTCATGAAAGCAATTCAAGCCCTCATTATACTAATCTGTTTCCTCTGCAATATGCTAGATGGAATGGACGTGTTGATTATTTCTTACACAGCTCCTGCGATAGCAAAAGCATGGAGCATTTCTCCAGCGAATTTAGGAATCGTGTTTAGTTCTGGCCTAGTCGGAATGACGGTAGGGGCAATTTTTTTAGCCCCACTGGCGGATCGTTTTGGGCGAAAGCCGCTGATGATTCTGGCCGCTATCATTATGGGAACCTGCATTTATTTGACTTCCTATGCAACGGACGTAAACATTTTGATGGTTTACCGCTTTATTAGTGGATTAGGGATTGGAACAATGATGGCGTGTACGGCGGCAATAACGGCGGAATATGCGCCTTTGTCTACACGCGATTTTTGGGTAAGCGCCGTGGTTGCGGGCTATCCCGTGGGTGCCGTATTGACAGGTATTTCTTCCGCAAAAATTATCGCTGAAAGTGGCTGGGAACACCTATTTGAACTAGCGGGTTTTGCTACTGTTTTAGTAATCCCTGTCTTATTTTTTTTCTTGAAAGAATCGGATGAGTTTAAGGCTAAAGCAAAGCCACAAGACGCTAAGATAAGCGCCCTATTTACATCAGAATTCAAGTGGAATACTTGGCAACTTTGGAGTGCCTTGTTCCTTTCCTTTACAACCCTCTATTTTTTGATGAACTGGATTCCAAAATTAGCCTCTAATGCAGGCTTATCGTTGGAGTTAGCCATCTATTCGGGTACTATCTTTAACCTGGGTGCCATCTTGGGTATTCCAATTCAAGGCTATTTTTCCACGCGGTTTGGTTTGAAAAAATCGATCGGTATTCTGTTATTGATTACAGCAATTCTGCTAGGAATTTTTGGTCAGTTTTCTGGTTCTAATTTGATCCTGGTGGTGTTGTTCTTCCTTGGTTTCGGGGTACAAGGCAGCTTCGTAGGCTTGTATGCGGTGGCAGCCAGAATGTACCCAACATCGATTCGGTCGACGGGTATAGGCTGGGCGATTGGTATGGGTCGTTTGGGGGGAATTTTAGGCCCCATCCTAGGCGGTGTTTTAGTGGGCCTAGGTTTAGGCATGGCTGAAAGCTTCCTATTCTTCGCCTTACCGTCCTTAATTGCTGGAATCATTACGCTAAAAATGAGTGCCAAAACTATTTCCTAATGCGCAAACACAATTTCTTTCCTGGACCCGCGACGCTTCCCTTTGAGGTAATTCAAGAGGCTGCAGCTGGTTTAGTGGACTATAACGGGATGGGAGTCTCTATTGCTGAAATCAGTCACCGATCTCCCATTTTCACAGATTTATTAGACGAGGCGAATGCGCTCGTAAAAAAATTATATAACCTTTCGGATGATTGGGCGGTGCTTTGGCTACCGGGTGGTGCTTCTAGTCAACTGACAGTCGCACCGATGAATCTGACAGAACCTTCTGACAAGATTGCGTTTGTGGACACGGGATTTTGGGCAGGGCGAGCGATCGAAGCCGCAGCGAATGAGGCGAATTCCTTTTTTTTAGCTTCATCCAAAGACACCAACTACGATCGAATACCTAAAATTACAGACGTTCAAGGTGCGCGCTATTTACACGTCGTTTCCAACGAGACCATTGACGGAACGCAATACCATCAATTTCCAGAAGTAGAGGTGCCACTTGTCGCGGATATGACGTCTGATTTCTTGTCAAGACCTTTACCGATGGAGAAATTTGGGGTGATTTTCGCGTCAGCTCAGAAGAATTTTGGAATTGCAGGGATTACCTGCGTGCTAGTGAATAAGGCGGTTTTGCCCGAGAAAAATAGCCGAAAGGTTCCCAAGATTTTCGATTATCATACGCACATCGCAGAAAATTCGCTTTACCACACCATCCCGACTTATCCGGTTTATGTGGCACTATTGATGCTGCGCTATATTGATAAGCAGGGTGGATTAGCAGAAATGCAAAGTTTAAGTCAGGTAAAGTCTTCGATGATTTATAACGAAATTGACCGCAATCCGCTACTGAAAGGAATGGTGGCGAAAGAAGATCGTTCCGTGATGAATGCTTGCTTTACGAGCCAATCACCCGAAATGGATCAACAGATTCTGAGCTATTTAGAGCAAAATGATATCGTAGGAATAAAAGGGTTCCCTGTTAAAGGAGGATTTAGAGCCTCTATTTATAACGGCCAGACGCTGGAAAGCGTGACCCATTTAGTCGAATTATTACAAAATTTCCCCCTATGAAAATAATTATTGCCGGTGGAGGAATTGGAGGTTTAGTGACCGCAATACGCTTACATCAGGCCGGTTTTCAGGTGAAAGTTTTTGAATCCGTGGGGGAGGTAAAACCGTTAGGGGTGGGGATTAATATTCTCCCTCATGCCGTGCGCGTTTTAACAAATATTGGTTTGTTGCCGCAAGTCGCAGCGATAGCGGTAGAGACGAAAGAACTGGTTTATGCCAATCGTTTTGGGCAATTTTTCTGGTCAGAACCGCGCGGTAAATACGCAGGATATCGCTGGCCCCAATTCTCGATTCACAGAGGGAAATTCCAAATGGTGCTTTGGGAAGAAACGCTGAAAACAATCGGTGCTGAAAACTTGAAATCGAATTGCCATTTGCAGTCTTTTGAAGAAAAGGGGGATAAAATCACAGCGACGTTTATCAATAAAGAATCGGGCGAAGTCGTAGCCAAAGAAGAAGGAGATATCTTGATAGGTGCCGACGGAATCAATTCCGTTTTGCGTCAAAAATTATACCCAAATGAGGGAGGAGTCGTATTTTCAGGCAATATACTATACCGAGGAACTGCTAAAATTAAACCTTATCAAACGGGTTCTTCGATGGCTATGATCGGATCAAACAAGCAGAAAATGGTCATCTATCCCATAGGTGAAGCCGATGCGGATGGAAACCAACTTATTAACTGGGTCGCTAATGTTCGCGAGCCTGAAGGGGCGAACATCACGGTGCGTGATTGGAATCGCAAAGTAGCAAAAGAGCCCCTTTTGGAATTGTACAAAGACTGGAAATTTGACTGGATTGATGTGCCAAAGATGATCGAAAAAACGGATGGTGGCATTTTCGAATTCCCTATGTCAGATCGAAATCCGTTGGACAAATGGTCTTTTGGTCGTGTTACCCTGATAGGTGATGCAGCGCACCCGATGTACCCAATCGGATCGAATGGAGCATCACAGGCGATTTTAGATGCGGACGCTTTGGCCTTAGCCTTATTAGCGGAAAAAGACGTCATTCAAGCGCTCGTTAATTACGATGCGGAACGCGTTCCAGCGACCGCAAAAGTGGTTTTACAAAACCGCCAAAAAGGACCCGATTTCATTATGGATTTAATGGAAGAACGATTCCCCAAAGGCTTTAGCGAGGAAGAAA
>CAJCBY010000289.1 GCA_903960725.1 uncultured Cytophagaceae bacterium
ATTTCAACCAAGCACTTCGCGAATCGTGTTCGCCGCGTAACACCAATAAATCCTTAACCACTCCCGGTTTTTCACCATGTCCAAAACCGAAGGCTCGGATACCCGAAATCGCAAATTTTCCTGCCGCCATATGGTGATTCAATAGCTTTAGGTAGCGCACTTCCACTGGCTTCTTCAGTTCAATATAATCGTGAGGAACATCAGTTTTATTCGTAGACTTATCTATAATCAAGTCCCATTTCTGGCCATCTTTACTTCCTAGCACTTGGTACTGGTGGTAAATTCCATTGATCTTTCCGAGGAAACTCGAATCAACATCCTGATCCGCATAATTAATCTGCAAGGCTTTCAGCGTAGAAACCTCCCCTAAATCGGATTCAATCCACTCCCCTTTTTTCGAAGAGGCCGCTGACCAATACGTCTTCATTTGCTCATCCACGGCATAATTTGCGGAATAACCCGGTAAACTGGACGAAACACGGACTGGCTTATTGTAATTCAACAACATCCAACCCGTAAATAATTCTGAAGGCTGATCCACTTTTTTCGTAGGCATATGGTGCGGATAATCCCCGTAGGCTGTATTGGTAAACATAATCCCGTCTTTATCAAAATACGTAGGCCAAAGTCCTAACCGACGCTCAAAACTATTCTTCACCGCAATCGTAATCGTCGTCACATGCCACCAATTACCATACTGTCCTTCAAAAGTTGCCCCGTGACCCGCACCGCGAGTAAATCCACCTGGCTTGAACGAAAACGGATTATGTGCTTGATAGGTAAATGGTCCCATCGGATGATCCGACGTATATACCCCATCCCCATAAGCCGAAAATTCCGTCCCTGGCGCCCCGTATTGTAAATAATACTTGCCCTTGTATTTATTCATCCAAGCCCCTTCCATAAAGGGTTTCAAGAAAGTATTGTCTTGGTATTCCCCAAAACGTTCCCAACCATGCAATTCATCATTCAGCTTAATCAAATCCTTGCGCTCCCCAATCGGTTGCAAGGTCTTGCGATCGATTTCCTGACCATACATCGGGTAGAAATTGCTCGATCCGTGGTACAAATACAGTCGATTATCATCATCCAAAAAGAACGCGGGATCCCAGGCTCCAGCCGAAAAGGCATGCACGGCTTCTTTCCAAGTGTCTGTTTCAGGCTTTTGGGAATACCAAAGCGTAAAATCCTTCGCATACGTAGAACCTATCACTAACAAACTATCCCCTAAAACAATAGTCGCCGGGGCACACAGTTCATCATAAACTTTGTGGTAAGGCTGTAAAAATCGACGCGAAACGAAGTTCCATTTTAGCATATCCGAACTCCACCAATAGCCCCATTGATTCGTCGAAAACAAGTAATATTTGTCTTTAAAATACGAAATAACGGGATCTGCCGTAGCCCTGTGGCGTCCTTGTTCTGAAAAATTAGGGATGGGGGTAAATCCGTAATCCAAATTCATCGGATTGCAATAGGTGGTTTGTGCAGGCAATGAAATGCTCTGCGCCCCAGCAAAAAATGTAAAAGACAAAATAAAAAGCAGCAATGCTGGAACAATTTTCATAGTTTTGAGGTCATATAGGTGCTAGAATAAACTAGCCAATTTATGAGCAAAGTAAATAAATTTCAGGGAATTATTTGGGCTGCGGTGCTGATCACCCTTTGGAGCGCGAATTTAGCCTATTGGATTAACGCTGATTTCAGCTGGTCAGATCCTTGGATTTACATAGCCATTCTGTTTCAGACCCATTTGTATACCGGCCTATTTATCACGTCTCACGATGCCATCCATGGGGTTGTTTATGCGGAGAACTCCCGTCTAAATCACGCGATTGGGCGCTTCTGTACCATCCTATTTGCTTTCAATGATTACAGTACTTTGCGGTCAAAACACCATTTGCACCATGCCCACGTGAACACAGATAACGACCCAGATGTACATCAAGGTCCTTTTTTATTCTGGTGGTTCAAATTTATTTGGCAATATGTTACTTGGAAACAAGTGCTAGCAATGGCGATTACCTACAACATTTTGAAACTCTGGTTTCCCATGTGGAATTTGATTCTGTTTTGGGAACTGCCGGCCATCTTGAGTACGCTTCAATTATTTATTTTCGGAACGTACCTGCCGCACCGGGGGGAACATGGTCCTGAGAACAAACAGCAGTCCAGAAGTCAAGGTAAAAACCACGTATGGGCGTTTATTTCGTGCTACTTTTTTGGCTATCATTATGAACACCATGCGCATCCCTATTTGCCTTGGTATAAATTACCGAAAGCGAAGGACGAAAGCCTTGCCTAGACCTAGATTTTTCCTAAATTTGCATCGCACAAAATCGACATAAACGAGCTCCTCATGAAAGAACCTAAATACAAACGCATTTTATTGAAACTTTCAGGCGAATCTCTTTCGACAGATGGAGAAGTGATTGATCCGAACATTCTAGGTCAATATGCAGCTGAAATCAAAAAAGTGCATGATTTAGGTGTTGAAGTAGCCATTGTGATTGGTGGAGGAAATATTTTCCGCGGTGCAAGCGCAGCAAAAGCTGGCATCGACCGGGTTCAAGGCGATTACATGGGCATGTTAGCCACAGTAATTAACGGAATGGCGGTACAGGCATCTTTGGAAAAACAAGGATTGTACACGCGCATGATGACAGCCATCAAGGTAGAAGCGGTTTGCGAACCCTTCATCCGTCGCCGTGCTATGCGTCACTTAGAAAAAGGTCGTATCGTAATTTTTGGTGCAGGAACTGGTAACCCGTATTTCACGACGGATTCTACTGCCTCATTACGAGCGATTGAAATAGAAGCAGATGTGGTGTTAAAAGGAACCCGTGTAGATGGCGTTTATACTGCTGACCCAGAAAAAGATGCCTCCGCAACACGCTATGCAAACCTAAGTTTCGCTGAAGCTATCTCAAAAGGGTTAAAAATTATGGATACCACGGCATTTACCTTATGCCAAGAAAATAACGTTCCTATCATCGTGTTTGACATGAACAAAGAAGGGAATTTAGCCGCCTTAGTATCGGGTGAGGATGTTGGAACATTAATTAGTTAATTGATAAAATGGAAGAAATCGAATTCTATATTGACGCAACCGTCGAAACCATGGATGGGGCGATCAAGCACTTAAGTATCGAATTATCAAAAATTAGAGCTGGAAAAGCAAGCACATCCATGCTGGATGGTTTAACTATCGATTATTATGGGATGCAAACGCCTATTTCAGGTGCTGCATCGATTACGACTCCGGACGCGCGTACGATTGCGATTAAGCCTTTTGAAAAGGGAATTTTCGCTGAAATCGAGAAGTCTATTCGTAATTCAAGCTTGGGATTAAATCCCATGAATGATGGTGAAATCATACGTTTGTCGATTCCTCCTTTGACAGAAGACCGTCGCCGTGATTTAGTCAAGCGTTGTAAGCAAGAAATTGAGGTGGCTAAGATTAATATCCGCAATGCGCGTCAAGACGGAAACAATAGCATCAAGAAGTTAAAAGGGGATGGCGTATCGGAAGATGCAATTAAAGAGGCAGAAGATAAGATCCAAAAGAAAACAGATACCTATATCGCAAAGATCGACCAGATCTTTGCTGAGAAGGAAAAAGACATCATGTCGGTATAAACAGAAAGCCTCGAAATTCGAGGCTTTTTTAATCACTCATACCTTGTGCGTACCCCATTTCAAGCATTCTGCGAATGTCCATCTTCGTGAAATGCTGAATATCAATACTAAGCGGTTGCTTCGGTCGAATAATCCTTAATTTGACTTCAGAGCGTTGCATCCGAAGATCCGCATTCAAAATCTCATTTACAGCGATATCCATTACCCGATCCACTAAGGCCAATAGATCCCCGGAATCAAAATCCCCTCCCTCAATCATTTCCGTGTGGCAAGCGATAACAACTACCTCAGTTGCACCATCCTGAATGGCTTTTTGCAAGGGCGCCACGTCACGCAAACCACCATCCAGATAAGATTTACGCGTCTCCCCATTAATCTTCACTACAGGCATTAAAATCGGAACCGCCGAGGATGCCAATAGATACTCTTGAAAGTTCTCGAAACTGGGATCAACATAATGCATAGCTCCATCCAAGACATTAACGGCACCTACTTTCAAGCCAACAGGACTCGCACTAAGGTTCCTACTTTGTAAAACATCCTGTAATAAATCGCGCAAAGGACTAGTATCTACTAAACCTTTAAATTTTTTAGTCAACGCAGACCAACCTAATTCAAACAGATTAAAGGGTTTAGACAAACTCTGTGGATGTGTAATGCGAAGCTCCCAAAAGTCCCACAAATCTTGCGCTGCTTGTGGATAGGAAATAGGCAAATGGGCATTCGCTTGCTGGCCAAATTGATTGACTAAATAGGCTGCATTTAAACTCCCTGCAGAAACTCCATAAATGGCATCAGGCTGGTAGCCTTGCTCAAAAAGCGCTTTGATAACACCCGCTTGAAAGGCCCCTTTAACTGAACCACCGGCTAAGACTAAAATCTTACTCATAATACCTGTTTATCCACAATTCTGATTAAATTTACGCAATTTACCGATTCAATCAACCCACATGCCTTACTCCATCTCTTCCATTCAAGCACCCATCGATGATTCGATGAAAGCATTCGAAGGGAAGTTCAAAACTTTCATGAAGACAAAAGTGATGTTGCTCGACACCATCATGCATTACATTGTCCAACGAAAGGGAAAACAGATGCGTCCCATGTTCGTTTTTTTAACCGCAGGATGTGTAGGGGAAATTACGGAAAAAACCTTTCGAGGTGCAGCCTTAATCGAATTATTGCACACAGCCACTCTTGTTCACGACGATGTCGTAGATGACTCGAATTATAGACGCGGGTTTTTCTCCATCAATGCGATTTGGAAAAATAAGATTGCCGTCTTAGTAGGCGATTATTTACTCTCTAAAGGGTTATTGCTTTCCGTAGAACACGAGGACTTCGATCTCTTGAAATCAGTTTCCACCGCTGTTCGTGAGATGTCTGAAGGCGAATTATTGCAAATTGAGAAAGCAAGAAAACTAGACATCACAGAAGATGTTTATTTTGATATTATTACAAAGAAAACAGCCACATTAATCGCAGCTTGCTGTGCGGTCGGATTTCAATCTGCCGGCGCTGATGCAGAAATGGTAGAAAAGGCACGCCTATTCGGAGAAAAAGTAGGTATTGCGTTCCAAATCAAGGATGACCTATTTGACTATGGGGATGCGGAAATAGGAAAACCGTTGGGAATCGACATCAAAGAGAAAAAGATGACTTTGCCGCTGATTTATGCGTTGCAAAATACCGACACCTCGAACAAAAAATACATTATTCAACTGATCAAAAAAGAATCAGAGGATTCCAATAAAGTACGAGAAGTCATTCAATTCGTTAAATCGACCGGAGGCCTAGCCTATGCCAACAAGAAAATGAATGAAATCGCTGAAGAAGCGAGGGCTATCTTAGCTACCTTCCCTGCGTCTGAGTACAGAAACTCGTTAGGCGATCTAATCAGCTATACCATCGAAAGAAATAAATAGGCAAATGCCATATTTAGTCATAAAAAAAGGGAACCCGTAACAGGTTCCCTTTTCTATTTGATTAACGTGGGCCACCGCCTCCGAAGCCGCCTCCGCCGCCACCCATACGCATGCCTGGCATACCCATCGGTTGTTGTGGAGCCGCTGGTGCCGCGTCTGAATCGCCTTTCGTATCATCATTGTTAACTGATTTCTTCTTCTTAGTAGGTCCAAAACTCATTTTTCCTATCCGGTAAGAGAAGTTGATTTTAAAGTTCATGTTACGCAATGTGTTCTCACTTTTTGAGTTGATCACTGGCGTTTGCGTTTCGCTGCGAATAATAAATCCATTAGGAGTCAAGAAGTTCTCTGCTCCAAAACCGATACTTCCCTTTTTGTTTTTAAAGTCTTTCTTTAAACTCAAGCTATAGATTCCGAAACCACCTTGAGAACCTTGCAATTGCACTTGATTCACACGATAGAAGGAGAAGATTTGTGCTCCCCAACCATTACCGATATTATAATTACCATAAACACGGAAGTTGGATTGAAGACCTTGATTCTTTGCTCTTAATAAAGGATCTGGCACGTTATTCGCTAAAACCATATAGGATAAGTCTCCACCCCCACCAATCATCAATTTATTAGAAAGGTTGATATTTAAATTAACATTCATGCCATAGGCGTCCTCATTTCCAATATTTTGAGAGGTAGTTTTAACAGTATCCCCTCTTACTTCTCTAATTTGGTTAATCGCGCCAGTAGTGTTTCTAACAAAGAATGAAGTAGAGATATACGTCTGCTTTATGAACTTACTGTATGATACCTCATAGTTGTTCGTAAACTCAGGAGCCAAAGTTGGATTACCCACCGAAATATTTAATGGGTTAGTTGCATTCACGTTTGGATTCAAATTCTGAATTCCTGGACGTTGAAGACGACGGTTATAGCTGAATCTCCACGTCCCTGACTTAAAGGTCTTAGACATATTAAAACTAGGTACTAAAACACCATAAGGAGGAATCACCGTATTTTGACCTTCTTTCTTCAAGAAACTAGCTGAAATGTCCGTGTATTCATAACGCGCACCTGCCTTGATACTCCACTTATTTTTAGTCGTTAAAGTATAAGAACTATACGTACTCCAAATATTCTGAAGATAATCAAATACGTTACTTGGAAGAATCGCAGTATTTACCTCTCTGTAAATTCTATCAGCACCCGCTATATATGATTGGTAATCTGAGGTTACATTTCTCGTAATTCCTTTTGCTCCGAATTCTAGCATTTGGTTCTTAGAAATAGGAGTCTGATAATCTAATTGAAACGTTGCCTCTTCATTGTATGAGCTATTTTCATTCTTGATAGAACTCATAATCTCGCTCATAGTGGAACGAGGATTCATGATTAAATTATAGAAATCATTTGCTCGGTTGTTACGGCTGTACATCGTCAAAATAGAGAATTCACGTTGTGCTTTAGCAAAAGTCTTCGTGTAATCAATATTAATATCCACATTAGCTGATTGATCAAGTGAATTTGTGTTTCGAATGGATGAAACAACGTCATTTCTGATTTGCTTCAATCCATCTTGCCAGTTATTTCCGTTACGTAATCCAAACCGAACGCTAGAGGTAATCGAGTTGTACTTATTAATATCCCAATCGAAACCTAATTGGTAATTACCAAACAACCCTTGGCGTCTTGTTTCTGCTGTTTGGAAGTTGCGTGTCTCTAGCCCATTATTTTGTGTAATCTGTGTACTTTCAAACTTACCATTGACATTGTACTCTGAACGGCCAAAACCACCTAAGGACATCCCCCAGTTTTTGTTTCTAAAGTTTCCGTTTAAAGACAAATTAGAACCTC
>CAJCBY010000290.1 GCA_903960725.1 uncultured Cytophagaceae bacterium
AAATGACCAATTAAGACTATAATCGTCTAAAATTGCCCATTTTCTTTCTATTGAATAATTGACTTTAATTAGTTCGCTCTCAATTACTTCCTGAGTGCTTCTCATTGGACGGATAAAAACTTCAAGTTTTAATCGTTCTTCGTTTGGTAACATGGTGTAAGTGGGTTAGGTATATGACAAACTAAAACAAAAAAAAATCCATAAGCAATGCTCATAGATTTTTTCAATAACTAACCCATCCCCATAGAAAAAAACAATGGCCTCTCTAAGTCAATAGGAGGCCATCTGTTTGCTCATTTGGTCAAGTTGCTCTCCAGCATTGCTTGACATTCAAATAAAGTGAGTTTTTTACAAAAAAGCAAATTATTAATCTTCACCTTCAAAAGTATAGTAGACTACGAAAGTTGTTGCCCATTGTAAATTCAAAGTAGTTAAATTCTCGGCTCCTATTCCTGTAGCTTGTAATCCTAAAACCTCAAATTTTGTACATCCCATAATCGGGTCTGCAAATTCAATTTCTCGATTATATTTATCTAAATAAATTAGAAAATTACTATTTGGCATACTTAAGCCAAATGTATTTGGACTTGCTACTACATTTCCTCCAATATTTTGAACCCCTCCAAATATTCTTAAATACCAAATCCAATCTTGTACTAATCCTAAGTTTCCTGAGTCCTTAGTACTTATTACATTTCCAACCGCTTTGATTTTCCAAATATTAATATTTTTAAACCCTTGAATTTGAAATTCTGAATTAGTAGTAAATCCTACTCTAGCTTTCCAATAATTTTGTGGTGCTAAACCCCAAAAATCTACCGCAGGTGCTACTAAATTAGCACTGTTTGATACTTGCACTATAAACGATTTCATACAATCCATCATTCCCCTTCGTATTTATAAAATACCGTAACATTAATTACAAAACCCACCTGGGCGCTAGTTGTGGTTTTGTTTGCGATTCCATCACAATAGAAATTTGTAAAGATTATTTCTTTTGCCGATTGAATAGGTGTTTCAAATTCAATTGATGGTTGAAATTTTGATAAACGAAAAGAAGGATTTGTTTCCTGGATTACCATGTAACCTGGATTTTGTGCAGGTGCTAAAATTCCAACATTTGTAGAATTTTGCCCAACTACTTGTAAATCCCATTTCCAATTTTGTACTAATGCCTCGTAAGGAACAAATGCAGGACTTGAATTAACATCACCACTTACCTCAATTTTAAAAACATTAATATTTTTAAAACCCTGTACCAAGTATTTAACATTGGGTAAAGATTGGTCGATTAACCAATAATGTTGTGAATTAATTTGCCAATATTTAAATCCTAGACTTGCATCATAATTGGATTGATTAGCTAAAGCAAAATTGAAACTTCTTAAGCAATCCATTTAAACAGGCTTTAAAAATAGTGCTTGTTCAGACCTTCTCCGATTTTGTAAACCTAGATTAAATCTTCCTCCGTCACTTGTTACAATAAAATTTTGAATTATTGCAGCTGCTCCAGCATAATTCCCTGAATTTAAAGTTGATAAAAGGTTACCACTTCTAAAACCTCCAGGGCCAACGTTGTATCTAATTGAAACTAAAGCAAGTTTTTGATTTGCATTTAGTGGAACTCTTACAACTGAATTAACATCCTGCACAACTTTTTCAATATCCTTTTTAAATAACTGTCTCACTTCATTTTCTGAAATAGTTCTATTTAAAAGATATTCTTCACCTGGTATTTGTATTTGGTGACCCATACCAATTGAAAATAAAGGATTTCCGTTTTTATCTTGTCCATCCCTTTTTGCGAAATAGGTGACGTTTTCCTTTAATCTTAACCATGAAAAATAATCCTCATAATTAACATCTGATTTAACAGGACTAGGAAAAATTGGTATACCGGTACTAACAGGACTACTCTCCGGTTTTTTCCTTAGGCGTGAAAGCCGGAAAAGAACGAAGACTAGTAATACCCCACTTAAGTAGGCCAATACCGTATTCCATGTAATAGATAATTTTTTCAACGGATTTCATTTATTTTTTACCATCTGGGTAGATAGGTCCGCCAATATCATCAGGTAAGCTATTCTGAGTCATTCCTTTTACCAGGGAATTATAAATAGACATTCCCGCGTAATAAATAGATGCAACAGCTATAAGAACAATAGCAACTTTAAGACCTACTAAACCAACAGCCAAACCAACTACTAAAAGCATACCGCCTAAAGCAAATTTGTTTATTTGATTTGCTACGTTTCTAAAAACATCTAGCGGAGGAAAATTAATTCCTAATTTTTCCGCTCCTGTTTTTACAACTTCGGCAACAGGTTTAAGAGTTAACAAAAAAGCAACAAGGGCAATAACTGCCAATACTGCGAATGTTCTTTGTGGGAATTTATTCCCCGCTATTGGTAGTACTTTCTTCATCTTCTGATTTTTTTAATATTGATTTTGCCAATTTTGCCTCTCTTGCCTTTTCTAAAATTGCTCCTCGATCTATTTCCTCTCCATTTTTCTTGGATCTAGAAACAATAAAAACAGCAATGGCAACCAGGCCGCCAATGATTAAAGGCAAATAGGTTTTTACCTTTTCCATTTAGAATTTCTTTTTAAGAGATTCTAATTTTTTACGCATGGCCATGATTTCCTTTTTTCTATCGTTGACCTTCTTTTGTTGTGCAAGCTTAGACTCCGCCTTGCGGATTCTAGCAGCTAATCCCTTTGGAATTTTAGGTAGTCTCATAATTAACGACGACGGCCACGGCCTTTTTTACGCATGAAATAAAATACGGCAACAACTGCCGCAACAATTGCGAATGGTAGGTAGGTTTTTTTGCCTGCTTCGCCTCCAAAGGAGAAACCCCCTGTGATTGGTGTTCTTGAAGAATTCATATTCTGTGGTGCTGTATTTGGCCCTAAAGCATTTAATGTTCTTTCGTCAATTGGTGCAGTTTTTACAGAAGCGCTTACTTCACTTGCTGCACTTCTTCCAGTTACTCCCCCAATTAATTTGCCGAAAATAGTTTTAGGCTTGGTATAAACTTTGTCTCCTGACATTGCTCTGTCAATTTTTCCCTGCTGCAAAGCTCCTAGGCCTGCTCCAAGTAGTGGTCCGATTGCGACTGGCATAGGTCTATTTTGATTACAATTGGACATAATCAGTCTTAAGCACTACCGTAGCGCCTCCCGAACCGTTATAAATAGTTACCTGGGCGATTTGTCCGCCTAAAGAATCGGAATCAATAACAGATAATCCGTTTAATCTTCCGTCAGCATCAGCAACGTGATAGGCTGCATACAAAGCGTCAATTTCATTTTTGGTGTATTCATCTGAATAACCATTTGCAAAAATTACTTGGATTCTCAAAACGTTTGTAGGGTCATAAAACAATGCTTCAAACGTGTCAAACGTTGCGTTTGCACTGGCGTTAATTGACTGCTCTACCGCACGTCTTGCAATTGCTGAAATGTTTGTTGAAACTGCTTCAACAGATTCAGTACCTGCACCACTATTCGTGACATTGATAGTGGTTTGCTTATTAATTCTACCTGTAGAAAGTTTTAACCACATAGGCACCTTAACATCGGCGCCCAGGGTAGCACCCTGGTCGAACTTCGCTACTGCTCTAATTCGTGCAGCTGCGGTGATTGAGAAAAGTTGAGTACCTGAAGTCACTACCGAAATTTGACTCAATGGTTGGTCAGTATCTGTAGAAGCAATAAGGAATCTTTCAGGAAGAAAGTCCAGGTTAAATACGGATGAAGCCGAGGCTGTAAGGTTTCCAATTTGTGCCATTGGGATATTTGTTTAAAGTTGGTTTTTCAATTTATTCTGTGAATAAACAAAAATTTCAATTAAAAAACCAAACTTCTCTAAAAATTTTTAATAAGTTTCTATTCATTTTTTTGTCGGAGTTGCGTAGACTTAGATAAACCCATAGTCTCGGCGTGATTTTTGAGTAATTCCAATACTTTTTCAGTGTTTAAGAAATAATAATCAATTGAAACATCTTCCGAAATCTTTTTTGTGACTTTCTTTTTTTCCATTTCGGGAAAATGTTTTTGAAGTCGGTAGGGGTGAATGATTATTTTGTCATAAATCGGAAAATTTTTTGAGTATCCGAATGACCTACAAAAAATAACACGGTCTTTTAATCCTTTTCCTTCAAAATTTTTGCCGTGACTTTTGCTCATATACTTGGCAAAATATCCACTTATATTTCTAATTGAATTTTCCTTTATGTATTCGACATCAACAGAATTTTTTGATTCTTGACCGACTATCTTATTCCAATAATCTTGCACAAAATGAACGGATAAAAATTTTGTACTAGTCACCAGGTGGAAGTGAATGTTTCCACGCTCCTGGGCTTCACTTACCCAAACAAAGTTTTTTAATCCGTTTGGCCTTCCCCGTTTATATCTTTTGGTAAGTCCTTCTAAAAGCTTTGAAAATGCTGCCGAATAACAGCCGTCAGAGAACTCAAAATTTGTTTGTTGCTCCTTTATGGTAAAAGTCCAAAATGTTTGGATTGGCTCGTTAAAATGCAAACAAGAAAGGACGTTATAAAAACGCCCTCGCCTGCTTCGGTTTGCTGTAAATTCTTTTTTTCCGCCGTTATCATTCGAAAGATTTTCGAGTGCAGCTTCATTAAATGAACAAGCAAACCCCGAAGGGTTTAAACTTATCATTTCCTTAGCTCGCTTTGTAAAATTAAAAGATATTCTCGGTAAGCTATCTCACCGTATAAGCCATCTTTAAAATTACGCCACTGAGTAAATGACCAATTAAGACTATAATCGTCTAAAATTGCCCATTTTCTTTCTATTGAATAATTGACTTTAATTAGTTCGCTCTCAATTACTTCCTGAGTGCTTCTCATTGGACGGATAAAAACTTCAAGTTTTAATCGTTCTTC
>CAJCBY010000291.1 GCA_903960725.1 uncultured Cytophagaceae bacterium
ATAGTAGGCAATCAAACTTTTGATCTTCAAGGGGATTGGCACTACAAAGTGGGGGATGTATTCCCTCCGGTAGTAGAGAAGCCTGCGCCTTCGGCCTACACCCCTACCGCCTTGTACAACGCGATGATTGCTCCTTTTACCGATTATGCTTTGAAGGGATTTGTTTGGTACCAAGGTGAATCGAATGTAGGAAAGCCGCAAGTCTATGAGCAGCTTTTACCAGCCCTGGCAAAAGATTGGCGAACGCAGTTCAACCAGCCTGAAATTCCCTTTTTATACGTACAATTGCCCGGCTTTCAAGACCGCGATTTCTTGCCATCTGAAAGTAATATGGCCGTCCTTCGCGATGGACAGCTGAAAAGTTTATCCATTCCGCGCAGTGGCATGGCAGTCACCTTAGATCTAGGCGAGTGGAATGATATTCATCCATTAACGAAAAAACCGATTGGAGAACGCCTCGCGTTAGCCGCTCGCAAACTGGCCTACGGAGAGAACATCGTTTCATCCGGACCTATTTATGAATCCAATCAAATCGAGGGCGGGCGCATTCGCATTCGCTTCCGCGAAACGGGTAGTGGCCTTTCCATTAACAAGACAGACGAAGATGAGTTAATGCAATTCGCCATTGCAGGGAAAGACAAGAAATTCGTGTGGGCGAAGGCGATCATCGAACGAAATACGGTAGTGGTGTGGAACGATGAGGTGGCAGAGCCGATGTATGTTCGATATGGCTGGGCAGATAATCCGGAGGGAGCTAATTTAGTCAATGTAGAAGGCTTGCCCGCATCGCCGTTTAGGACGGATAATTAATACGTCCCCGTCATATCGTCCTCCACGCAGATGATATAATCTGCCTTCAAAAGATGCTCAGGGAGCAGGGAATCGATCTCTTTTTGGGAAACGGTGGCGATCGTAGCGATCTTTATGTCTGCTTTTGAACGTTTCAAATACCAGGAAATTCCCTCGTAATATTCCGAGTGATACGAGCCATTGTAGTGAATGAAAAGCGAACCCGGAGTCCAATTCGAGAAGATAAAATGAGCCATCGTCGCATCTTTCAAAGCTTGCGCTTTCGGCATATTAGGGGAAGTGTGCTCGCCCATCATGGTTAGCATTTTCTGGTAGCCCGGCAAATTTGCATCGTAGGCGATAGGCAGTGGGGCGATCCACGCTTTTTCTTCACCTGGCAGATTGGTTAAACTTTCAAAGCCCCCTCGAGCCACTTGACTCGCATATTTCCGAGGCACATTCGTGGCGATGAAAGGTAGGTTTTTCTCTTTGGCAAAATGAACTAAAGGAGCATAATCCGTTTTGTAATTCTTCCAAAGTCGAGCCGACGAATCCAAACCCTTCGCCGTAATTTTTCCCTGCAAATAGTTCGTTAAAGCGACCTGGTTATCCCGTTCAAACATCTCCGCACCTAAAACTAACTGACGCTTTTCCGCTAAGGCCTGCGTGATCTCTAATTCTAACCAATGGCTGATGGGATTATTATGCAACTCCCCAATTAATACCACATCTTGCTGACGCAGGTTCGTGAGCATCTTTTCGTAGGACACCTTTTTGCCCTTAGCGTTATACAACACATAGGCCGGCTTATCGAAGGCCTGCAAAGAGAGCGAAAACAGAAGGAAGAGGGAGAGTTGCTTTATCATGGGATAAAGCTAAAAAAAACTAGGTTAAGGCTGCAAAGATTTAAACAATAAATCCGTCAAAAAACGCTCCACAAATGCCGTCTTATTTTCTGTACCCGCATCCGTTAACTTAGGCAGGTGTTGGCTAAAAAAAAGCTGGGAATGCGCCGTTTCAATTAAGGTACTACTAAGAGAATGAGGATAAGCATAAGCAGGATTATGCGACTGAATTATTTCCGATATGCGGGCACACAAGTCTTTATAGGGCTTAAATACGGCATTTTCATTGATTTCCTTCACCTCTTTCACCAGGTATACTTTGCTACTTTCCGAGATAACGATTTGATGCAGGATGTTTTTGTTGTAATCAAAATGATCTTCACTTTCTGGCAAAGGATGCGTCAATAATTCAATTAAGCGCTCTAATTTAGACTTCGAATTTGCTAAAGGTTGTAATTGAAAAACAACCAAATACTCCATATAAGACCAATACCAATTCAAAATATAGAGCAGCATTCGGTGTTTATTCTCGAAATACCGGTAAATGGAGGCCTCCGTGGTATTCATCTCTTTAGCCAATTTTTTAAAGGTAAAGTGCTCAAAACCTAATCGATAAATCAAATCGATCGCGTTTTTTACAATTTGCCTGCCAAGTTCGGTGCCTTCCGGGTCTCGCAAGTAAATCTTTTCGTTAACTTTAAAGTTGAGTGAATAATCCATTGTAGATGATACCCTAATAGGTAGACAAAAGTAGCAATAGATTTAAGAACGCAAAATAGACTTTAACACTTATTAATAATAGTATTACTATTAATCAAAAAAGTATATTTAGTTTTGCAATTGAAAAATAGACGACATGCAACAGATAAGTCCGCTAAAGAGAATCCAATCACTGATAAAAGATCATGATAAGGAAATACGTTCGATTTATTTATTCTCTATTCTAGGCGGTATTGTTAATCTAAGTTTACCCTTGGGCGTCCAGACCATCATCGGATTAGTGATGGGCGCCACCATGGTCACCTCCATTTATGTTTTGATCTTTCTAGTGGTTTTAGGGGTTCTTCTGATGGGTTTATTCCAAATCAACCAGATGAAAATCATCGAGTCTATCCAACAAAAAGTTTTCGCGCAGTACGCCTACGACTTTGCCGATAAAATCCCGCGTTTGGATTTAAAGCGAATGGATAAATACCATATCCCAGAGAAAGTAAATCGCTTCTTTGATTCGATCAACATTCAAAAAGGCTTTGCGAAGCTCTTGCTTGACATCCCGGTGGCGACTGTCCAGATTGTGTTTGGCATTATTTTACTTTCGTTATACCATCCCTTATTTATCATATTGGGATTAATTTTGTTAGTCCTATTGGGTGTAATCTTAACTTATACATCCCAAAAAGGGATCGAAACAAGTATCGAGGAATCAAACTATAAATATGAGGTAGCCGGATTTTTTGGTGAGATTGCCCGCACCATCAAAACCTTCAAATTTAGCCAAGGTTCCGATTTAAATTTAAAAAGAACCGACGCAAGCGTGATGGGCTACTTAGCTGCCAGAACAAACCACTTTCGCGTATTGCTTTTCCAATACAGGTCCCTTCTCTTTTTTAAGATCGCCCTAACCACCTTAATGCTCACATTAGGCTCCTATCTTTTAATCAACCAACAGTTAAACATAGGGGAATTTGTCGCCGCGGAAATCGTCATCATGATGGTTATTGGTGCAGTTGAAAAGCTAATTACTAGTTTAGATAGCGCCTATGATGTCCTCACAGGATTAGAAAAATTAGCTACTGTGACGGATAGTCCACTGGATACGAGCGGAGATTTAGAGTTAATCACGAAGGAAGGCTTAGAGATTGAATTGAAAAACTTCAGCTTTGAATTTGAAGCTGGAAAGCCCGTGTTGGATTCCCTCAATCTTCACATAAATTCCGGAGACAAGATTCAATTGACAGGACCCGCGGGCTCAGGCAAATCAATCTTCATGCGTATTCTTACGGGCAACTACAGCGACTTCAAAGGGACCTTGCTCATAAATAAAGTGCCCATAAAAAATTATAGTTTAGAGAATCTACGAAAGAATACAGGAATCTTGTTACAGGCTCAAGAGATTTTCGATGGGACTGTTTGGGAAAACATTAGCCTAGGAAATAAAGACGTTACTCCGTCCCTCATTTTAGAGACCGCAAATGAGTTAGGCTTCCCTGATTTTTTAAATCACTTCTCTCAAGGATTCGATACGGATATTGAACCACTAGGTAAGAAAACGCCTCAAACAATTATCAAAAAGATCCTTTTATTACGTGCGCTTTGCGGCGATAAGCACTTGCTTTTATTAGAGAATCCTTGGAATGGATTGGATGCTACATTAGCTAACAATTTGTGTGATTTCTTATTAAAAAAATCAAACGTAACCGTTATTATTTCTACGAACGAGTCTATAGGATTCGATAAAAAACTTGTCTTCAATCATGGAAAAGTTTAAGTCATTTAATCAAATTTACCTACGTGGTAAAGGGCCAGCTACGAGACCTTGGTTAATCGGACTAGGACTTATTTTACTTGGAATTCTTTTCCTGCCTTGGACACAGAATATTAGGTCTAAAGGACAAATTACGAGTTTGTACCAAGAGCAAAAACCTCAAAAAATCTATAGCCCGATCGCTGGTAAAATCAATCGGTGGTGGGTGAAGGAAGGGGACTTCGTTCAACAAGGTGATACCCTAGCTAAAATATCCGAGATCAAGGCGGAGTATTTGGACCCTAAATTAATTCTTAGAACACAGGAACAGGTCAATGCAAAAAAGGGGACTGTTACTTATTATGAACAAAAAGTACAAGCAACGGAGGATCAAATTATCAATTTGCGCACTTCGAAGGCCCTGAAACAAGATCAGTTAACAAATAAAATAACACAATTGCAGCAAAAGTTAACGGGTGAAAAATCTGAACTAGAAGCGGCTTCGAATGAGTATAACTTAGTAAAAGATCAGTTTGAACGAAACCAAGAAATGTTCAAAAAGGGTTTGATTTCGCAGACACAATTCCAACAAAGAAATGCGTCGATGCAAAACTCGTTAGCGAAAAAAACCATCTCCGAAAACAAGGTAAATCAAACCCTTCAAGAGATTCAAAATACAAAAATTGAATTGCGTGGAGTGGATCAAGAATACAGTGAAAAAATGAACAAAGCGGAGGGAGAGAAATTCCAAAGCTTAGGGATGATCGAGACAGGAAAAGGGGATATCGCTAAATTAGAGAATCAAGTAGCGAGTTATACCATTCGAGATGGCATGTACTATATCTTAGCCCCTCAGAATGGTCAGGTAATTAACGCGAAAAAAGCGGGTATTGGGGAACTTCTTAAAGATGGAGAGGAATTATTAACCATCGTTCCGAAAAATACTGACTATGCCGTGGAAATGTATGTTAGACCTGTCGATTTACCACTTGTCGTTCCTGGGCAAAACGTTCGATTCATTTTTGATGGTTTCCCGGCGATTATTTTTGCGGGAGGATGGCCAGATCAGAGTTTTGGAACCTTCCCAGGAAAGATCAGAGCGGTAGAAAATAACATCGACGATAAAGGAATGTTTCGCGTGATTGTAGTGGAAGACCCGAAAGATAAAAAGTGGCCTAAGCAAATTAAGATGGGTGCAGGAGCGCAAGGAATTGCCTTGTTAAATGACGTGCCACTATGGTACGAGTTATGGCGAAATATCAATGGATTCCCAGCTGATTTCTATACGGTAAAAAAGGATGAAAAATAGTCTATTTATCTACTTATTTCTGAGCTTTACCAGTATAGCGCAGACGCCCGTATTATATCCGGAAGCCTTCCTTAAAATCGTACAAACCTACCACCCCTTAGCGAAGCAGGCGAGTATCGGTGTTCAAAAATCAGAGGCACAAATTCTACAAGCTAGAGGGGGCTTTGATCCGATTCTGAGCCATTACAGCACGCAAAAAACCTTTGACGGAAAAAATTATTATACCTACAACGCCCCAGAATTAAGCATTCCCACCTGGTATGGAATTGAGTTAAACTCGGGTATCGAAAACCTGCGAGGTTCACGGGTAAATCCGGATCAAACACTAGGGGAAACTAGTTACATCGGTATCACCGTACCCTTAGCGAAGAACCTAGTCATGGATCAGCGAAGAGCCAGCCTACAGCAAGCTAAGTTGATGAATAAAATGGCGCTCCAAGAGCAAAGAAGTATTCTCAACGACCTCTTTGCGGATGCGATGGCGTCCTACTGGAACTGGGTAAAAAGCGTGCGCGTTTTACGGATTGTGGATCAAAATCTACAGATTTCAACGGCGCGTGTTTCCTTCGTGAAACAAAGCGTAGAACTGGGGGAAAGGCCAGCCGTAGATACGGTAGAAGCCATAACTCAGCAACAGTATTTTGAGAATCTGTATCAACAAAAATGGCTGGAAAGAGAGAATTCCCGTCTATCCCTTTCAGTCTATTTATGGCAAGAAAACAACACCCCTCAAGAGTTATCTTCAGAGGTACAACCCGCTGAGGTGGTGAACGAGTTTGCTTGGATGGCAGATTTTGACCTAAACTTAAACTCGCTCTTAGAGAAGGCCTATGAAAATCACCCCGATTTAAGTGCCTATCAATTTAAGATTGAAGGTCTACAGGTGGAGAGAAAGTTAAAGTTCCAAAGCTTATTACCTAAACTTGATTTCACCTACAATGCCTTAAGCAAAGGCCTGACACCGAGCGTAGAAGTGCGGCCCCTTTTTGAAAATAATTACCAATATGGGATTAAGTTCGAAATGCCGCTTCGCCTTTCTAAAGGCAGAGCAGATTACCAATTAGCCAAGCTCAAAATTCAAGAGGAATCATTGAATCTTGCTCAAAAGAGACAGCAAATTCAAGTAAAAGTAGGCTCCTATTTTAACGAAGTAGAGAGTCTAAGAAAACAAATTGAAACACAGCAAAAAGCCGTTTTAAACTATCAAGCCTTAGTAAAAGCAGAAGAAAGCCGGTTTGAACAAGGCGAATCGTCTTTGTTTTTGATTAACAGTCGGGAAACAAAAGCAATGGAGGCCGCTGAAAAGCTAACCGAACTGAAGGCCTACTTGTTCAAGGCCATCTATGCCTTGCAAGCGAGCGCGGGGGTATTAATTTAGGAATATTGGGCGTACCTTTGCCTTTTCAAAAATATACCCCGCTCTAATGCCCAATTCCGCAAGTCGCACAAAAATTATCTTAATTCTGGGAATCTTGTCTGCGATTGGACCTTTGTCCATCGACATGTATTTGCCCGCTTTTAAAAATATCGCTGCGGTTTTGCAATGCTCTCAAGAAGAGATGGGCTATACGCTTTCTAGCTTCTTTTTTGGGATCTGTTTAGGCCAATTAATGAGCGGCCCACTACTCGATCATTTTGGGCGAAAAAATGTATTATACATTGGTTTGTCCCTTTATGTGATCAGCTCAATCGCCTGTGCCTTCGCTACTTCAGTCGAAATGTTAATTGTATTCCGCCTGTTTCAAGCCTTAGGCGGAAGTGTAGGAATGGTGGCGCCTAATGCAGTCATTAGAGAAACTTTTGAGGAAAAAGAACGGCCGAAGGTAATGTCATTGATGATCTTAATTTTAGGTGTTTCACCTATTCTAGCTCCTTCACTTGGAAGTCTATTATTAACAATCGCGAGCTGGAAAGCCATCTTCTTAGTTCTAGCCTTCATCCTGACTGTTATCATTTTCTTGATCAAATCTTGGTTACCTGAAAAGACCAATCGGGAACACGGTGGACCGTTTCGCATTAATACGGTAGTCATGGCCTATAAAGCCTTGTTCAAAGAAAAAGAATATTTAGTTTTTGCGTTCACAGGTGCCATAGGTGCAGGCAGTATTTTCACTTACGTCAGTGGAGCGCCGTTGACTTTCTTAACGTTTTATGGAGTTGATGAATCTAAATTTGGATTCATTTTTGCCATTGTGGCGTCCGGAATTATTTCTGCAAGCCAGTTGAATAGAGTTTTCCTTCGTAAATACACGAGCTTACAAATTTTGAAAGTGACTCTCCCTACACAATTAATACTCGGAATACTATTATCCGTCCTGTCAAAATTGAATTGGCTAAGTATGGAGGTGAACATTGCCCTACTCTTCTTGATTATGGGTTGCCAAGGATTCAACTTCCCTAATGTGGCTACACTGGCCCTACGTCCATTCCACCGGGGAGCTGGAACTGCCTCTGCCATGTTAGGTTCGATTCAAATGGCCTGGGGTGCCATATGCGCGACGCTTGTGGGTCTTTTGTTCGATGGAACCCCTTTCACCATGGCGATCATTATCGTGGGCTGTGCGACGATTGCGAATACCATTTTATTCGGAATAGGGCGGAGATATATTGTGGCCTAGGGCTTTAAAAGCTCGAAGTAAGTCACTACGAATTTATCGCCCTTCAGGCTGCCTTGCACTTTGGCCTGGCGAACAGCCATACAAAATCCCTTTTCTTCATGTGCGTCCCCGTGATCATCTAGTCCGGTACCTTCTACCGCATAGGCTTTCCCTTCGTATTTCAAGGCGAGGAAACATTCCTTCCCTGGCATATCAAAATTGCAGGTCCCACAGGATGTTTCCAGGACCAAAACCGGTTTAGATGCGTCGAGCTTTCCAGCCGGTTTGCTTTGAGCGGCAGCCCCAAAAGAGACCAAAAAGAAGAGGAATAAAAGCTTTTTCATAAGGTAAAATTAAGATGATACATCTGAATAACTAGCTAAATTGAAATATAAGTGGGAATACAAAACTCACAATGGCTGCCCAAATCGCATAGATGGGCAAGTAAGCTGTCAAGCTACCTTCGACTTGCTCGATCGTGTTTTGGCCCTTTAAAAAACCCCATAAATTTTTCGTGGCAAGCATTAAATGCACCATTATTAGGGCATTGCTACCCAATACAACTAAGCGGTTAGGCGTGACCCCGAATTCCACCAGGCGGTACCCAATCGCCGATAAAGCAATGCCATTATCGATGATCGCAACTAGCGCTAAAGCGAATAAAAAATACTGATGTACCCGCGACGCATTTACTTTTGTCGCCTCCCCTAAAGAGAACAAAATCAAGGCCATCACGCCTATCAAGATTCCATTAAATACCAATAAGAATTCCCGGTCATTATACGGATCCTTTCCAGTGAATATAACCGCACCTAAAAACAAGACTAAGGTGATGGTAACGATGGGCGTAAAAATACGCGCGATGACTGGGGAAATTTTACTGACTAAGCTAGCGTTTTGACGGACTAAAAAGGTGGCCAAAAGCGGCACAGATGGTAAGATAGAAAGCACCAAATAGCGGAAGTAATAATCCTCGATATCGATGTCAATCAGTTTAAACAGATTAAGTGTTAAACCCGTAAACAGTCCCCCCGCTAATCCGATCACTTCCGTCATCAAAACTAAATCCCCGTGGTAGCGCAAAAATTCCATTCGTTTCGCAGAATCATTTCCAGCAAAAACATACCCCACCGCTAACCATAGTAGAATTGGAATGTGCAAACAAGTCAATAGAAGCGTCGTGCTTCCCTCGGGCAAAAGGTTAATAAAAACAATGGATACTACTAAAATAGACAAAGGCCAGACTAAATCACGAATACTCAACCCCTGCTTATAAGCGAAATAAGCTCCAATCCCAGGCATCACAATAAAGGACATATTTCGGGGGAAATACAGATCGTGAGAAATCGAAAATAGGTCGGGCAATTGCATTAGAAAAGCGACAATGGCTGCGATGATTGCAAGCAAAGTCCAATCCCCTTTCGAACCCCACGAAGTAGACGATACGGCTAATCTCTGCTGCCAAATTTGCGCCGAAAGTTCAGATGAAATTTGGGGATAAACCACTTGAAAAGCACGGGTAAATGCGGCAGGATTTGACCGGTACAATTGTTCCAATACCGCTGGCTCAGCGATATGTTGGATGATTTGATTTTCCATTCTATGATTGTATCTTTTTAATGAGTTTTTCGAGGGAAGTAAGGTGTTCTAAAAAGGCCGCCCTTCCTTGAACGGTAATGGCATAAGTGGTGTTTGGTTTCTTGCCAATAAACTGCTTGCGCACTTCTACGAACCCTATTTTTTCTAATGCCGCCATATGGCTAGCCAAGTTTCCATCGCTGAGTTGTAAGATTTCTTTTATTTGGCCAAAATCAACCTGTTCTTGAACAACCAGCAGTGACATCATGCCTAGACGGACACGACTTTCAAAAACCTTATTGAAATCAGCTAAATAACTAGACACGTTCGTACTTAAAATAAATATATAGCCCAAAAATCAGGTTCAATACACCAAATCCAATCACCCAAATGACTAAGCCAAACGCAACAAATGCTGTAGCCAAAAGGCCCAAAAGAATTTGCCCAATTCCTAAAATACGGACAGCATCTAATGTATAATGACTACCATTGAAAAGAGCCAAACCATAAAATAATAGTGTTATGGGCGGGACTAACCCCGCTAATCCTAGCTGACTAATCAGTACAGAAAAAATTCCGCCAGCCACTAAAGGAATCGCCATATGGAATGTTAGTCTTTTTGCTGCTGAATCCCAAGCATCTTGTCCTTTCGCATGCGCATTTCGTGCGGCTAAATATATACCGAAACCAATAGAAGCAATCAATAAAAAGAAGAATGAAAGTTGCACTTTCCTGGCTGCAGCACTTTGAAGCATTCGTTCAAATGCCTCCGGGTCTAAAAAACGAATGCCGGAAAGTTGACTTACAAAGGCCACACAGATTATCGCCAGCAACCCTGCGACCATCGCAGATAAACCACTTATGGAACGGAATCGAGTCGCCCGATCCATTAAGTTCCGCATTTCTTCAATCGCGGCTAGTTGTTCATCGTGTTTTTTCATATTAAAAAGTACTTTGCGATACAAAGTTAATATAAAAATCCACTACAGCAAAATAATTACAAATGGGGCTGAATCAGTTCGGTAATTTCACTTTGTAAACGGTGCAAAATATTCCATTTCGCATAAGGCCGATAATAACACATACTTACCTCTCTGCTCAATGATCCATCCTTAATATCCACCAAATGCTGTTTACGTTGTTCGTTTAATTTATTGATGTACAAAGACGGCAATAATGTCATCCCTTGAAAGGTGTCGACTAAATTTAAAAGCGTATCAAAAGTGTTCGATTCGACTGATAAGTTAGTTGGTAAGGATTTTTGCTTTTTTAGATCACAAAGTTGAATGATCTGATCTCGCAAACAATGCCCCTCCTGCAATAAAAAAATACGTTGTTGACTTAAAGCCGATTTACTCACTTGTTTTTCCCCGGTAGAGAGATATCCGTAAAGTCGCAAATCTTCTACATACAATAAGTTTGTTTCTAAATCATTCGCTGCAATGGGTGTACTCAAAATGCCCACATCGAGCTTCCCTTCTCGCAAATCTTTGATTAATTGATTGGTTGTTAGCTCCTGAATCTCTAAATGGAGTAGCGGATACTTTTCTACTAAAGGCTTCATAATTAAGGGCAAGATTGAACTAGCAATGGTGGGGATTATTCCCATTTTTACCCGACCCTCCACTTTTTGATTTATCGCCTTGGAGGAAGACAATAGCGCATTCGCGTGTGCCACCACTTGCTGGGCTTGAATCAGAATCTCTCGTCCATTTTCTGTCGTAGCGATGGGATTTGCCTTTCGGTCAAAAATCACAATATCCAGCTGTTCCTCCAGCTTTTTCACCATCGCGCTTAAAGTTGCCTGCGTAACATGACAATAATCAGCTGCTTTTGAGAAGCTTTTCAGTTGATCAACGGCTAGTATGTATTCTAATTGCTGTATATTCACGGTTATAGATTTTATCTATGACAAATATAGAAAATTTCAGTTTTCTCTATAAATTATTTACCACTAATTTCAATCCACTAAAAATCAAGAATCATGAAAAAACTACTTATCCTTTGCGGCTTGTTAGCTTCCACTGCTACCATTGCCCAAGACTACGCTAACCCACACGGTGGAGCAGCTGCTAATCCTCACGGAGCTAACCCGCATGCGGCAGGTGGCGCTAATCCACACGCAGGAATCAATCCACACACCGGCATGAAAGCCTCAGGAACCACTAACAAAGACTGGTGGCCTAATCAATTGAACGTAGGCATGCTTCGCCAAAACTCAGAGAAGTCAAACCCAATGGGCCCAGACTTCAATTATATCAAAGCATTTAAGAGTCTTGACTACTTTGCCTTGAAAAAAGACATCGCGGCCGTTTTGACAAAATCACAAGATTGGTGGCCGGCCGATTTCGGTAACTATGGTCCACTTTTCATTCGTATGGCTTGGCACAGTGCAGGTACGTATCGTACAGGTGATGGCCGTGGCGGTTCTCGCGCAGGTCAGCAACGCTTCTCGCCATTGAACTCTTGGCCAGATAATACGAACCTAGACAAGGCGCGTCGTTTGTTATGGCCAATCAAACAAAAATATGGTGATAAAATCTCTTGGGCTGACTTAATGGTCTTAACTGGAAACGTGTCCCTAGAGCAAATGGGATTCAAGACATTTGGTTTTGCAGGTG
>CAJCBY010000292.1 GCA_903960725.1 uncultured Cytophagaceae bacterium
GAGCAAGCCTATTTCTTACAAGCAATAAATGACAATATTGACCTTACGGATCACGTAGAGGACGCAGTGAATAGCTTAAGAATCGCTTTTGCGTGTGACGAGTCGGTGAGGACGGGAGAGATGGTGAGGCTATAGTAGTCAGTATCGAGTAATCAGTAAGACGGTAACCAGTAGTCAGTATCCGGTAGTCAGTATCCAGTAATCAGTAGCCGGTAACCAGTAGTCAATATCTAGTTGTGAGTGTACTATCCTCTGACCACTGTCTACTGATTACTGTCCACTGACCACTAACTATTTTAAATACGTCGCTAACCAGCCTTGAATCTCCGAATAGTGGAACTTCGAATTATCTGGATTCAGGATCCAGTGGTTTTCACCTGGGAAGACGATTAACTTGCTTGGGATCTGAAGACGTTGGTGGATGCTCCAGTTTTCCAAGGTATTGTTAATAGGGACGCGGTAATCGTTTTCACCCACGGTTAAGAGCATTGGCGTTTTGAAGTTTGCGGCGAAGCGCATGGGGTTTTGTTCTTTCCATGTTTTAGTAGGTACCCAAGGTGCACCGCCATTCATCAATTCTCTACCCCAAATCACATCCGATGTTCCCCATTGTGCCTCAGAGTTCACTAAACCGGCATGGGAGATTAAACATTTATAATGCGACGTAGTGGCTTGCATCCAGTTAGCAAGGTGTCCTCCATAGGATGCTCCGCCAGCTGCTTGTTTGCTTGCATCGATGTAGGAGAAGCGTTTGATGGCATCTGCTGCGGCTTCTTGGATTTCTTGACCGGGTCCTTTGAAAGGATCAAACTGAATGTCTTGAGCGAATTTTTCGCCATAACCGATGGAACCCGTATAGTCTGTCATCACAATAACATAACCCGCTGAACCTAAAATATAGGGATTCCAACGGTAGCCAAAAACATCTTTGAATGAACTCGCCGGTCCTCCGTGCATTAATACAAAAAGCGGATATTTCTTAGATCCGTCAAATCCAGTCGGTTTCAAAACAACGGAACGAATGTTTTTACCACGAGATGATTTAGTCCAAATCACCTCCGGCTTGTTTAAATCTAAACCAGCTAAAACTGCGTCGTTTGCCTTCGAAATCGCTTTTAATGAGCCATTCGTAGAGACCCAAACCTCTGGAGGGGTCATCATATTTTGGTATTGATAGGCAAAAACACGTGGATTAGTAGACAAACTTAGACCCGTGTAGGAGCCCGTCTCTGCCCCTAAAACAGACTTAACTGAACCATCTGCCACCGAAATTTCAACGATGCGATCCACACCTTGATCTTCTATACTGGCGAAGATGGATGAACCAGCCATTTCCATGTCGTTGATGGGACGATCGAGGGTGGCGGCTAGCTCTTTTTTGGCAGTCAAAGAAGTCGCATCAAAGCGGTAAATGCGATTTAAATAATACAGTTTATTCCCGTTAGCAGATCCGGTCGCGATCAAATATTTACCGTCTTCTGTGTATTCCGCAGATGAATAATCCGTCTCATCATTCACGAGGGTCGTTTCCTTACCGCCTGAGATACTGACTGAATAGATATTCGATTTCGCAGATTGATACGCGGTAGTATTGTATTCCGTGGTCGCTGTAAATACCACTGACTTCGCATCAGGGCTGAAATGAAAAGATCCTAAACGAAAGCCCGGGGAGTTCACAAGTGATATATTCGACATTAAATTCACAGATTGTGCACCTGACTTCAATTCCATCGTAAAGATATGTCCTTGTTTTTCGTCTAACCAAGAGTCCCAATAACGAACGGGGAAGGATTGGTAGACACGTGCTTTAGTCTTAATTTTTTTCTTTTCGTCGGCTAATTTTTTGCTAGCAGAGTCTGTGAAAGCAGAGGGTAAAACGCGACTCGAGAAAATGATGCGAGAGCCATCCGGGGAGAATTTCACCTCACTTACTCCGGTGGAAAGTGTGGTTAAGCGTTGTGCTTCTCCGCCAGCTAAGGATAAAACGTATAATTGAGGAGCCTCATCGCCATCGCGTTTTGCGGTGAAATAAATTTTATCCGAACCGGATGACCACTGGTAATTGTCTTCTCCACCTTTGGAATTCGTCAATTTTCTAGGCGCTGAGGACCCATCTGTTGCGGCAATCCACAGGTCAGAGGTTTGCTCATCTAGATTATAGGATGTTTCCACCCGGGAATAGATCAGGTGGCGACCATCTGGTGAAATTTTAGGGGATCCCACTTTTTTGAGCTTGATCATGATCTCGTGGGTCATTGGCTTTTGGCCATTTACAGAGAGTCCTAATGCCAAAAAGCAGGACAGAATCAATAACATTTTTTTCATATCGGTAGTTTAGAATCTTTAAATTAATTAATTTAATGTCACAACAACCTTTTTCAAATGAAAAATAATTACTTACAACTCGTATTAGCTGGCTCTATGCTATTAAGCGGCAGTCTCTATGCACAAGAAAAACCGGGAAAATTCATTGACCGAGATAATATGAATTTCAGTGTAAAAGCTGGGGATGATTTCATGGAATATGCAAATGGTCCATGGATCAGAAAAAATCCGATCCCTGCTAAAGAAACACGTTGGGGAAGTTTTAACCAATTGCGTGATTTCAATATCAATGCGGTTAAATCAATTTTAGAGGGTTTAAAAGGAACAAATGCTGCTCC
>CAJCBY010000293.1 GCA_903960725.1 uncultured Cytophagaceae bacterium
AACATTCAGCCAAACCCGGTTCAAATTTCCAAAAACCTGGATCCGGAAGGAAACATTCAAAATATTTTATTCTTCAAAGAGCCTACCTCTTTTTTATCTATCGAAGTAAATGCCGTAGTAGAAACAACCGAATTTAACCCGTTTGACTTCGTCTACTTCCCATTTGAAAGTAAATCCTTGCCCATTACCTATTCCCGTTCCTACCAAAAAACACTCAGTCCTTATTTAGGATTAGAGGGCGTAACACCTCACGTGGAACAGATGGCCCGCCAAATCGCATCCGGCGTCCGTTACAGTACATCAGATTATTTGTCGGCCTTGAACGAGTTCATTTTTAGCAAATTTGCTTACGAAATTCGCGAAGAAGGAAATCCGAATACCCCTGACTTCACCTTAACTAACCGCAGTGGCTCTTGCCGTGATTATGCCGTCTTATTCTCAGCTCTGTGCCGTGCGATGGGGCTAGCTACGCGATTTGTCTCTGGATATTATATTGGTGTTGCACCGGTAGATGTCCCTAATCAGACACATCATTTGCATGCGTGGGTAGAGGTTTATTTACCCGGAGGTGGCTGGAGAGGCTACGATCCCACCCAGCACGAGGTAGTTTCTGGAAATCACATCCCTTTAGCCGCGTCATGTTTGCCAGAGGAAATCACACCTGTCCACGGATCATACCGAGGCGCCGCAAGCTCTGCTTTAACTACAAATGTGTTTATTGAAAGAATCTAGCCGACTAATAATTGGGCCAAAAGATAATCTGCAATCAAAATCGCAATACACGAATTAGTCACCGCTGCGGTACTCGCCGTTCCTACTTCATAGGCTCCACCTTTCGTGTAGAATCCTTTAAAGGCAGAAATCGTTACGATTAAAAAGGCAAACACCACTGATTTCGTCAATGCAAAAATCATGTAGTTCTCTTTGAATTGGAATTGTAGTCCTTTAATGTATTCTTGTGGAGAGATCGCTCCTGTTAACCATCCCGCTAAATACCCGCCATAAATTGCTAAAAAGCAGGCTAAGGTAACTAACATGGGAAAAGTAATAACCGCTGCAATAATTTTAGGTAATACTAAATAGGATCGAGAGTTAATCCCCATTACCTCTAGTGCATCAATTTGTTCCGTAATACGCATCGTCCCTAATTGACCTGCGATATTAGAACCGATTTTACCCGCTAAAACCACACAAGTAATGGTGGGACCCATTTCCAAAATCGTTGTATCACGCACAATTAAACTGATAATGTACTGGGGAACGAAGGGGTTATCCATATTAGCCGCAGTCTGAACGCAAGTCACAGCACCTAAGAATGAGGAGACGATGGCCACAATCATAACTGAGTTAATTCCGATGTCGACACATTCTTGAAATGTTAAGGCTAAATAAACCCGAAATTTTTCTGGATTTGTAAAAAGCTTACCCAGGAAGATTAAATATTTGCCTAATTTTGACATCTGATTGGTATATTACACATCGATATTTATCAAAGATAATGAACAAAACGGCAATAATTAGTGGGGGTAGCCAGGGAATTGGCAAAGCGTTAGTAAAAAAATTCCTTTCGGAAGGTTTTACAGTCTACACGTGTTCGCGAACAGGCGAGAAATTAAAGGACCTTTCGGCCGAGTTCAATTCGCCGTTATTACACACTTTTGTCGCAGACTTAAGCGATAAAAAGCAATGTCAGGACTTTGCTGGATGGGTTTTAGGCCAAACCAAATCCATCGATGTACTAATCAACAATGCCGGCTTTTTTATGCCAGGTCAAATTCAGAACGAAGAAGATGGCGTTTTGGAGCGTCAAATCGAAGCTAATTTATACAGCGCCTATCATTTGACACGTGCCATTTTACCGACTTTACAGGCCCAAAAATCAGGCCACATTTTCACAATCTGCTCTACCGCGTCTATTACGGCCTACACTGCAGGTGGATCTTATTGCATCAGTAAATTTGCCTTACTAGGTTTCACAAAAGTCTTGCGCGAGGAAACGAAGTTGCAAGGTATTAAAGTCACAGCCATATTACCTGGAGCAACCTTGACGCCAGCTTGGGATGGAGTGGAATTGCCTGAATCGCGGTTTATACCTGCAGATGATGTAGCATCAACGATTTATTCGGCTTATACGATGAATCCGTCTACGGTTTTGGAAGAAATACTCATTAGACCACAATTAGGGGACATCGAACTATGAGACCCTGGGATAAATACAGCATCAAGGAATTGCCTGAAATAGCATCTAGCTTAATCAGAGAGACGAAAGACTACCCCAATGTGTGGTTGTTTCGCGGGGAAATGGGTGCTGGAAAAACGACTTTAATAAAGGAGATTTGCCACCAATTAGTGGTGGCGCAATCCGTTCAAAGCCCCACTTTTTCATTGGTGAATGAA
>CAJCBY010000294.1 GCA_903960725.1 uncultured Cytophagaceae bacterium
AAAACTCTATGCAATCAAACGGTTTACAAACACTCGATTACCTCGTATTTCTCTTTTATTTCGTGGTAGTAGCTGGTTACGGCTATTGGATTTACAACAAGAAAAAATCCGAATTATCTGATTCTAATGACTTCTTTTTAGCTGAAGGTTCTTTAACTTGGTGGGCGATCGGTGCGTCACTAATTGCGTCTAATATCTCTGCAGAGCAATTTATTGGTATGTCAGGTAATGGTTTCAGACTCGGTCTAGCCATTGCAACTTACGAATGGATGGCTGCAGCAACCTTATTAATTGTGGCGATTTTCTTTATGCCTATCTATTTGAAGAATAAAATCTTCACGATGCCTCAATTCCTTTCACAACGTTATTCTCCTACAGTGAGTTTAATCATGGCCGTTTTCTGGTTAATGTTATACGTAGCGGTGAATTTGACATCTATTTTGTATTTAGGAGCTCTTGCTATAACAACTATTTCTGGACTTGACATGCAATTATGTATGATTGGAATGTCCGTATTTGCGGTAATTATCACCCTTGGTGGTATGAAAGTAATTGGATATACGGATGTTATTCAAGTGTTCTTCTTGATTTTAGGGGGACTTGCTACGACGTATTTGGCATTACAAATGGTCTCTGATCACTTCGGTGGCGAAGGTATGATGAGTGGATTAAATCATTTGATGACCAAAGCCCCTGAACATTTCCACATGATTTTGAATAAGGATAACGCGAATTATCCGTCCCTTCCAGGTCTTACCGTATTAATCGGTGGTATGTGGATTATCAATTTGAACTATTGGGGATGTAACCAATACATCACTCAACGCGCATTAGGAGCAGATCTTCCCACAGCGCGTAACGGTATCTTGTTCGCAGCTTTCTTAAAAATGTTGATGCCTATTATCGTGGTTTTACCAGGTATCGCGGCATATTTATTGCACAAGGACGGTATGTTTCAACAAGAGATGTTGAAAGATGGTGTAATCAACCAAGATAGTGCTTATCCAGTGTTATTGAACTTATTGCCAGCTGGTTTGAAAGGCCTTTCTTTTGCCGCATTAACGGCAGCTGTCGTGGCTTCGATGGCAGGTAAAGCAAACTCTATTTCAACGATTTTTACGTTAGATATCTATAAAAAATACATCAATACTGATGCTTCAGAGAAGCAATTAGTTTCGGTCGGACGAATAGCGGTAGTAGCTTCTATGGTGTTAGCCATTGCAATTGCTCCATTTATGGGTATCGACAAAAAAGGTGGTTTTGAATTCATTCAAGAGTATACAGGATATGTTTCTCCAGGTATTTTTGCCTTGTTTATCCTAGGTTTCTTTTGGAAAAGAACAACTTCAAATGCAGCTTTGTTTGCCTTAATTGGCGGGGTGACGTTCTCGATTATGTCGAAATACATTCCTACTTGGACAGGCGTTAATGATTGCCTATTCTACACTGCATTCCTAGATGGCGATGTGTACATGATTCCATTCATGGACCGCATGGGCTGGGTATTTATCTTCTGCGTGGTCTCTATGGTGATTATTACCCTAGCTGATCCGGCAAGCAAGAACAATCCGAAAGGCTTAGAGATTGATGCCAAAATGTTCAAGTTAGAGCCGTCCTTCATTTTAGGAACGGTTGTGGTGGTAATGAGTTTAATTGCTCTTTACACGTATTTTTGGTAATTTTTTAGGGTAAGCATTTTAAAATTGTGCTTTGCAATAATTTTGTAAACGCTTACCCTAAAAAATTTCTGTTGACTCATTGACTAAGCCGTAGGCGACTATTGAATTCTGAAACTTAAAGCACAAAGCACAAAGAATAAAGTAGGAATCCCCTTCGGGTATGAATTTAGAATTGTTTTTAATTGACTGAGCCGCTTGCGGCGACTAAGTTGCGAAGCAACGACTAAGACGAAGTCGACTTCGCTGCGCAGCAGCGACTACACTATGATTATCAAACTACTCAAAAATAGATCTGATATAGGAGCCGGTACTAGAGGATCAGATATGGGTATCGATGCCCTTGAAATAGCTGCAATCAATGCAGATAACGATTTCTTTCATCGCCATCTTTTCGAGGATATCCCTACGCACAACGAAACAATTTACCAGAAGAATACCAATAGCTTTGCCAAAAGGATTGATCATGTCGTACAGCAATGCGAACGCGTTTGTGGCTACGTTTCCTCCACTTTAGAAAATAAGTATTTTCCCATTGTTTTATCAGGGGATCATTCTTCTGCCTTGGGTGTAATAAGTGGTATAAAAAAGGCTTATCCCGATAAAAAACTAGGTGTTGTTTGGATCGATGCACATGCTGATTTACATTCCCCGTTTACATCTCCTTCCGGAAATATACACGGTATGCCGTTAGCCGCTGCTATGCAAATTGATAACAAAGCATGTGCGGTAAATGAGGTTTCGCATGCTACAGTCGAATCTTGGAACGAGTTGAAGAACATTGGATTATCCCAGCCTAAATTCTCAAGTGATCATTTAGTGTTTTTGGGGCTACGGGATTTTGAATCAGCTGAGCAGTATATTATCGATCAAAATAGAATTCTGCATCAAAAAGTAGAAGAAATACGCTCCTCGGGTCTAGCGAATTGTGTTGAAAAAGCCATCCAAAAACTGGACGAAGTAGACATGATATTTATTTCTTTCGATGTGGATTCACTCGATTGTGATCAAATTTCGTATGGAACAGGGACTCCCGTAAAATCGGGTTTTAGTTCTGAAGAGGTACTTGCCATCATTGAATTATTTATCGCTACAAAGAAAGTAGTTTGTTTAGAAGTAGCTGAAATTAACCCCTTACTTGATAATAAAGGGAACAAGATGGCGGAAACTGCGTTTGATGTTT
>CAJCBY010000295.1 GCA_903960725.1 uncultured Cytophagaceae bacterium
AAAACCCGGTACACGTTGCCGTCGACTACGGCTTTGGCCTCCTGAAAGGCAAAGGATGCAATCGCCGCTGCGGTATACGGCCCTACGCCAGGTAATCGAATAATCTCGTCATAGGTTTGCGGAAACACACCTTCGAAGTCCCGCATGACCATCTGCGCGGCCTTCTGCAGATTCCGAGCTCGAGAGTAATAGCCTAAACCCTGCCACAAGCGAAGCAACGTGGCTTCCGGTGCCTCTGCAAGATCGCGCACCGTAGGAAAAGTGGCGAGCAATCGCTCATAATAGGGTAATCCCTGCGCTACACGGGTTTGTTGCAAGATGATTTCGGATAACCATATCGCGTAGGGGTCCTTCGTTTGACGCCAAGGCAGCTCGCGCTGGTGTTCAGCGTACCAAGCCATAATTGTGGCCGAAAAAGGATGTAAAGGGCTTTTTTGCATGGATAAAATCAAATTTACGAAAAAAATCAGCCTGAATTCGAAAGATTTCTTAGAGAATTGAGAGAAAAACGTTACTTTTGTGTCCCTTTTACAGAAGGAAAATTGTAATTACCTAAGAATCATCATTTAATAAATTAAAAACCGTGACTAAGGCAGATGTAATTGCTGAGATTGCCAGCAAAACAGGGATTGATAAGAAAGATGTATCGGAAACGTTAGAGTCATTTTTCGAAGTAGTAAAAAACAACTTAGCTAACCAAGAGAATATTTATGTTCGCGGTTTTGGTAGCTTCATCAACAAAAAACGCGCGCAGAAGATCGCTCGCAACATTTCTAAGAATACAGCGATCACGATCGATGCACATTATGTGCCTAGCTTTAAGCCAGCGAAAGTGTTTGTAGAGCAAGTAAAAACGAGTACTGACCCCACTAAATAGGCTTTATAGCTGAAAAGGGTCTAGAATAATGAAAAAAAACCTTTTGATCATTCTTCTGGTAGGCCTAGGGACAACCGCCCTATTGTACTCTTTACCGAAAGGTAATGTGGCGGGAAAGACACAAACATCTCCTTCGGGGGGCGCTAACCGAGACGCGGGAAGCGAAAAGACGGAAAAAGCCGCAGAGAAAGAGGAACATGCAAGTCCTTTGACTCCAGCTCAAGTAAAAGAGATCTCAGGTTTGAAATCTGCTTTTGCTGCCGCTAAGACAGATGCAACACAGGCGAAAGCCCTAGAGAATCTGATGCGTGCTTTTATGAATGCGAGTCGGTATGATTCAGCTGCGATTTATGCGGCAAATTATGCGGATCAACATGCGAGTTTGACGAACATTTTACGTGCCGGTCAGCTGTTTTTTGAAGCACAAACGTATGCTTTGAATGCGCAGAAAGGGACTAAGTTGGGCGAAAAGGCGAGAATTTACTTTACTAAGGCTTTGGCCTTAGACCCGAGTAACTTGCTGGTAAAATCGAACATGGCGATGACTTACGTAGACACACCCACTCCGATGAAGGGCATTACGCTACTTCGCGAGGTGATTGAACAGGAGCCCACATTTGTGCCAGCGCTGTTTAATTTAGGGATATTATCGATTAAATCGAATCAGTTTGGTAAAGGCCAAGAGCGATTCACCCAGATATTGAAGCTGGAGCCGAATAACCATAAAGCCGCGTTAAATCTCGGTTTTTGTTTAGCACAGTTCGATAAAAAAGAAGAGGCTGAGAAGGTCTTGAAGCGTGTTTTAGAGCAATCTAAAGATGCCCAGGAGCAGAAAGCCGCGAAAGAGTTGCTTGCAGAAATGCAGGATCATTGAGGTTGAAAGTCAACTTCGTAT
>CAJCBY010000296.1 GCA_903960725.1 uncultured Cytophagaceae bacterium
ATCATGGATGGAAAACCCATCTTTATGTCGGATCATTTGGATCGTTTTTTGAGTTCAGCTTCAAAAATGGGTTTGTCGCATAGCTATTCTAAAGAATCGCTAGCTACTTTGATTAATGAGATTGCGTCGCAGTCCGTCGATCCTTGCCTGGGTGTTAAATTAGTTTTAACGGCCGGTTTCAGTTTGAATGGATTTGATCCGGTAGGGGAGTCCGAATTGTATATTTTTCCGGGTGTATTCTCTTTTGCGGAGCCTACTACCGGCATGCGTTTAATGAGTCGGGAGTACAAGCGCGAAATGGCGGATATCAAATCATTAAATTATGCCTTTGCTCTACGCGAAATGCCAGCGGTTCGAGCGGCAGGAGGCGATGATTTGATCTATTATACACCTGAATTTGGCGTTTCAGAGTCCTCGCGCTCTAATTTGTTTTATGTCAAAGATGGGGTGATTCACACTCCTATAGACCATATTTTAGAAGGAATCACGCGTAAAAAGGTGATTGAATTAGCGTCCTCCGTTTATGAAGTTCGGGTGGGTGCTTGCTCACTAGAAGATTTCATGAACGCTGATGAGGTCTTCACCACCGGAAGTACGAAGCGCGTCTTGCCTATTTTCTCCATAGATGGGAAACAGATAGGAGATGGGAAAAGGGGTGAGGTGACGGAGAGGTTGTATGGGATGTTGTTAGCAAATGAAAAATGATGGTAAATGGTAAGCGGTAAATGGTAAATAATCATTCATCATTGACCATTCATCATTCACCATTTATTTCAAAGACCAAAGAACAGATTTGAACTTTGAACTTTGAACTTTGGTCTTTGAGTAGAGATAAAAGAGTAAAGATGTGTTTTAAATTAATTTCATGATAGAATCGATTATAGTAGCTAGTATTTTCTTTGCGCTGGTGACAGTCTATTTGCTTTTATTTCGCAAATATTCACACCAAATATATTCAGATGCCTTATTGGCACTATTTCTTATCGTATATGCACTAAATATTGGTTCTTATTTGATTGTTGTATTTAAATGGTTGCTGGAAGTTCCCTATTTATATAAAACGGCAGCACCGATAAGCTATTTAGCACCTCCTTTGGCCTATTTATATGTTCGTTCCGTTTTAAAAAATGAGATTAAATTTCAGACTAAGGACTTGTGGCATTTTTTACCTGTTTTACTGATTGCCATAAATTATTTGCCAGTTTACTTCATGCCATTTGCCGAAAAAGCAGCCTTGATTAACAGGGTAGTTGAAGATCCCTTTGGAGTGCTTTATGAGAAAGATGGTTTTTTGCCTCCTTATTTTCAGCTAGCTAAGCCAATACAATGTGTAGTATATTTTATACTTCAATGGAGGCTTTTACATCTTTTTAAAAAAAATAAAATAAAATCATCTTTTAACAAACAAACTAAATTGGTGGTTCAGTGGATTAAAGTGTTCAATGTTTTAATCTCGACCACGGTATTTTCGTTTTTACTATTAGTGGCCGTCCTTTTTGTAGGAATGAGCCAAAAAGAAGCAAATCAAGATTTTGCTCAATTCTCAATGGTTTTATTGTCTCTGAGTATATTGTATTTGAGTAGTTATTTGATCTTAAATCCGCAGCTGTTATTTGGTTTGCCTTATGTTAAAAATAGTCCGATAAGAAGTGTAACTGATGAAGTTGAAAATACGAATGTTAAAGAAGATTTTGATGAAGAAGCAAAAGTAATTTCGGATTATTTTGACAGAGAAAAACCTTATTTAACGCCGCAGCTCACTATACGCGATGTGTCCGTTGCGGTCGATATTCCACTCCACGAACTTTCTTTTATTTTGAATCGCTATTTTGAGCAACGATTTACAGATTATGTAAATGGTTATCGCATTAAATACGTAGTTGAAAAAATCAAAGAGGGGTATTTAAATCAGTATACACAAGAAGCTTTGGCACTTGAAGCTGGTTTTAAAACCAAGCATGGATTTTATGACGCCTTTCGAAAAGTACATTCCTGTACACCGGCTGAATTTGCTGAAAATTACAGTATTTAGTCGCCAGTTTATAAGTCCCGACTAAGCTCTCTGCATTCTATTCCTCTGTTGCTAGCTTTCATATTACATTTATTAATCATACTAATAAAGTTCATAAATAGGTGAGCTTTTAGAAAGATTGGTTGTTAAATGAAAGTACTTTTCCTAAGCTGTTATTTACTTTTGATTCATTTGACTGGGTTCTGTCAGTCAATTTCGCCTTATACGCTTAATTCTGGTGGGGGCTTTTCAACTGGTTTAGAATGGAGTTTAGGGGAGTCTGTTTCTATTGCGAGTTTTGTCAGTACTAGCCTTGCCTTAAATACAGGAGTGTTACAACCTCAGGCAAATTTAGTAACGGCTATTTCAGAATTTCCAGCTAAACAATTTTCGAATCAAATTCTAATAGGTCCTAATCCCGTTGTTTCCTCTGTGTATCTTGATTTAGCTTTACCTGAAGCTGGAGAACTATCCTATGCTTTGGTTAATCTTTCGGGTGTAGAACTTTATCGGCATGAGGCAGGGTTGGTTTTTGGCAATTACTCAGCAGAGCTCATGATGGATAAATATGCTTCTGGAACCTATTTTATCCGCTTTTTATTTAGGCCAATCTTAAGCGAAACTCGAACAGCAATATTCAAAATTATTAAACTATAAGCATTTAAACTGAAGATGAAATCCAAAGTTATACTCTCCTTTTTTCTACTATTTGTAAGTCTAAGTTCATTTGCTCAAATGGGACTTAATTTTCAAGGTGTTGCACGTAATTCAAGCAATGCAATACTAGCAAACCAGCAGGTAAATCTAAGACTCAGCATATTGCAAGGAAGTTCAACGGGTACAGCTGAGTATACTGAGACTAGAAAGGTGACAACGAACGCCCAGGGATTATTTAATGTTGTAATTGGAGATGCAAATGCGAGTACATCAACAGGCGATTTTTCTGCTATCAGCTGGAAGAATAATCCTAAATTTTTAAAGATTGAAATGGATCCCGCAGGAGGAACTAGTTTTACCTTATTGGGGACTACGCAATTTCAGTATGTAGCGTATGCCCATTTTGCAAATAGTGTGGATGCCGCTAATATATCGGGCATTGTACCCCTAGAAAAAGGAGGAACGGGTGTTTCAAGCTTAAATGCTTTGAAAACATCGCTTGCCATTGAAAGTAGCCTAGCGAATAAGGTAGATAAAATTACAGGAAAGGCTTTATCGACCAATGATTACACCACAGCGGAAAAGACAAAATTGGAAGGGATATCGGGTAAAAATACCGGTGATCAAGATTTAAGCGGGTATGCAACGACATCAGCTTTGGCATTAAAGATAAATAAAACGAAAGTAGATAGCAGTTTAGTTTTGAAAGCAACTATTTCCAAAGTAGATAGTGGTCTAGCCCTGAAAGTAGATAAGATCACGGGTAAAGGTTTATCGAGCAATGATTATACAACGGCGGAAAAGACAAAATTGGCAGGTATTACAGGGACAAATACGGGTGATCAAGATTTAAGCGGGTATGTAACGACATCAGCTTTAGCATTAAAGGTGAATAAAACGAAATTAGATAGCAGTTTAGTTTTGAAAGCAACCATTTCCAAAGTAGATAGTGGTCTAGCCCTGAAGGTAGATAAAATCACAGGTAAAGATTTATCCAGCAATGATTATACAACTGCGGAAAAGACAAAATTGGAAGGGATTACTGGGACAAATACCGGTGATCAAGATTTAAGCGGCTTAGCCACTAATACGGCATTGGGTTTAAAGGCGAATGCTCTAGATGTTTCTGCGGGATTAGCGTTGAAGGAAAATGTTTCTAATAAATCGATAGCAACTGATTTAGGAGGTTTATCTCCTAGCGACGAATTATACCCATCCCAAAAGGCGGTAAAGACATATATTACAGCAAATAGTTCGTCAGGTGGAATTGCAGACGGAGGTGTAAGCACGATAAAATTAGCAGACCTTGCAGTGACGGATGCGAAATTAGCTACTGGAATTAGTAAAGCAAAAGTGGGATTAGGCGATGTGGAGAATACTGCGTTAAGCACTTGGAATGGTTCTAATCAATTAACTAATGTGGGTACAATTACTAGTGGTGTTTGGAGTGGAACAACAATAGCTATAAGTAATGGTGGTACTGGGGCAACAAATGCTTTAAGCGCGCGCGCAAATTTAGGATTGGTTATTGGTACTAATGTGCAAGCGCCCTTAACTGCAGGAACAGATTATTTAGCACCAACAGGGAGTGCTGCTAGTTTAACAAATTTTCCAACATTTAATCAAAATACAACTGGGAATGCAGCTACTGCAACGACGGCAAGTACCGCAACTATTGCTGGGAATATAACTGCCACAAGTAATAGCACATTAACTTCTCTACCTAATTTAACAAGTGTTGGGATAATCAGTTCGGGCACTTGGAGTGGAACAGTCATTGATGTAGCTCATGGTGGCACAGGAACTTCAACTGTAACAGCTAATACTTTATTTGCTGGTCCAATCGGAAGTAGTGGTGCCCCAAGTTTTAGGGCCCTAAATATTACTGATATACCTGATCTTTCTTCCAAATATATTTTAAACAATACATATCCATGGCAAATGCAGTCTGGTGATGTAACAACTACAGGAAGTGCAATTTTTGGAAAAGATATTACAGTTGCAGGTCAAAGAATTGGAATTGGGGATGCTAATCAGGATCGATTGAATTTATTGTTTGGAAAAAAAAGTTTAGAATATTACATAAATAATCCTGATAATTCTTCTGGCACTATGAATACAGCCATTGGTCCATATTCCCAATTAAGTACTGAACAAGGAAATAAAAATACATCATTGGGGGCTTTTTCACTTAGTTCTGGCGAATGGACAGGAGATAATAATACCGCTATTGGTGCATTCGCTTATTCTCAAAATAATTTGGCTGAAAATAAATCGTATACTTTACTGAATTCGAGTGGCAGCAAGAATAATACTTCTCTTGGCGCATATGCTTTATCTTTTCAGGAACCTACTCTAACTCGATCATATGATGAAGCAATGAATGAAAATACTGCAATTGGGGCATATGCTTTATCAGGATTTGTAATTGATATAGATGATAGCAAAAATAATACTGCCATTGGTTATAAAGCAGGTTCAAATTTACAAGTTGGGTCAAATAATATATTTATTGGAAATAATTCGCAACCTATTTCTACAACTGTTTCCAATCAAATCGTGATTGGAAATGCCTCCAATACCTCCTCTTATATTTATGGTGATTTAACAACTAGCGCTTTAACAACATCAGGTAGGATTTCAAAAATGGTAACAGTTACTTCTAATTACACCATATTGCCATCCGATGAAATTATATCTGCTAATTCAACCACTGCAATTAACGTTTATTTGCCATCTGCAGTTGGAATAGCTGGTAGGACTTATACAATTAAAAACATTAATACTGGTTCGGTCACAGTTCGACCCTATTTTCAATTGATTGATGCCTCAAGCACCTATGAATTAACCAACCGGTATAGCTTCGTTAAGCTTGTTAGCAATGGCACCATATGGTTAGTTATCGGATTAGATAATGTTTCTTATAGTGTAAGTGGGGGACTTACTCTAACTGATTTAATTAGTTCAAATGTGAAAGCAAAAACCTTTGAACTTACACAACCTAGTTCTATAAATTCCACAAGCACTACCACCTTAGATTTATCCACTGGTAATGTGCTTCAAGTTGTATTAACTGGCACCA
>CAJCBY010000297.1 GCA_903960725.1 uncultured Cytophagaceae bacterium
ACGTTTAGCTTCTTTTGTTTGGCGATTTTAGCTGCGTTTAACACGCGTTGGATTCCGGCTGGGTCTGTGGCCACAGGCTTTTCCATGAAGATTTGTTTGCCTTGCGCAACCGCTTCTTCGAAGTGCAAAGGACGGAATCCAGGAGGAGTTGTTAAAATCACCACATCGGCTAATTCCATAGCTTTTTTATAGCCGTCAAATCCGGTGAATTTTCTATCCTCTGGCACATTCACCTTTTTGCTGATGGGTACCGCTTTAGCGGAAGTGTCCTTGTCTCTCGATTTCATCAAGTTCGTATAGCAATCATCTAATCGATCGCGGAATACATCCGCCATGGCCACTAATTCTATGTTTTCTTTAGTGCTCAGAGCTTGGGCAATGGCACCTGTTCCACGTCCACCACAGCCGATCAAAGCCACTTTGATGGTGTCGTTGACTAAACTTTGGCCTGCAAAGGCACTTGCTGCCCATGGAGCTAAAATCAATCCGCTTGCCGTTAATCCGGTTTGCTTCACAAAATCTCGTCTCGTATTTTTCATATTTTAATGAGGTTTAGTTTAAATATTTTTCAAAGAAGGAGTTAATTTCTGCTGCAGATGGCTGTTTAGCCGGTCGCATAATGCGAAATCCTACAAATGGCGCATCGGCATTCCACCAGATGCTTTTGGGAACTTGTGGATCTCGTCGATTCCATATAGGATCCGCTGCCAGGCGGTAAGTGGAGCGAACTAGATTTGCTGGATCTTGGTAGTTTCCGCCGCGAACTACAGCATCCGCATATTTGTCGATGAACACGGGGCTAACAGTTGTAGTGGGATCTGACTCAAAATGATCCAATACCCATTCTGACACGTTGCCTAGCATATCGTGTAATCCCCAAGCATTGGGTTTTTTAAGCCCCACTGGGTGGTATTTTTCGTTTGAATTACCTTGAATCCAGGCATAATCGGGTAGTTTTTCGGAAGGGATTTCGGCGCCGGCTTTGCAAGCATATTCCCATTCAATTTCTGTAGGGAGGCGATAAAACACTCCAGTTTTCGCATACAGCCATTTACAATACATGATGGCTGCATATTGCTGCATGGAATTAGCGGGGAATCCGCCCACTTTCCCCATTCCTAACGTAAAATCAATATAGGGTGGGCTCGGTCTGGTTATCGCATCTGGGCCGTCTTTAGGGGGCTTCGGTTCTGGATCGCGCGATTCTTCGAAGAACAATTGGTATTCATCATACGTCACCTCTGTTTTTCCCATCCAGAAAGCGGGAACCTCTACCTTTTTTGTTTGGCCAAAAACAAAACTTCCAGACGGAATAGCCACCATTTGGAATGAAACGCGTGTTTGAGGAATTGTTTGTTCGTAGGACCGTAAACCCTGTGCAAAAATCGGATGCGAAAACAGTAAACTAATGAGGACGAGGCGTCTCATGTGGGATCAGTTTATGGTTAAATAGGATTTTAGGCTCACCAGATTCATTTTCGAATACCATCAGCCGAACATTTGTCAATTTTACTAATAATTCTTCAATTTCTTGCACGTTCATCACGGTTGCTGCGGTGGCAAGCCAGTCCGCTAGAGTCCCATCTTCCGCGATGGCCGTCGCTGATCGTGAGTGAGTTAATGCCATTCCGGTTCTCGGGTCTATCACATGGGAATAACTCACGTCCCCTAAACGCACCGATTGATAGGTCTTTCCGCTGGTGGCTATGGAGACGTTTTTTAGGGCCAAAACCTCAGTCAAAAGCGCTTTAGATACCGGCGTTTCTATACCCACTTGCCAAGGTAAATCATTCGGCCCCTGGCTCGTCATCACGATTTTTCCACCGGCATCCACCAGTACATAGGGAAAGCCATCTTGCTTTATTTTTTCCATTACTCTTTGCGCAACAAAGCCCTTACCTAAAGAACCTAGGTCTAGCTGACAAGCTGAATTAATTAAGCGAATACGCGTGGAATCGGTTGAGAATTCCAAGCAAGACCCTTGTATTTTTTGGACAATTTGTCGCAAAGCTGCCACATCTGGCATTTGCTGAACCTTTCTGGCCTCTCGCCATAATCCGACCGGCCGACCGACAAATACATTTAAGGCGCTAGCCGTTAGTTTTTGGGCGAGCAAGGACTCTTTCAATATCGCTTGAAACGGTTCGTGAATAGGGTAGAAAGCACCGGTTCCTGCAAGGCGATTAACTTGGCTTAGCGCTGATTGTGGTTGATAATCGCTGAGTTGACTTTCTAACTCTGAAGCCAGTTGAAAAGCCTGTTTTACGGCTTTTGAAATCCCAGTAGAATCCGCACAGGAGATGGTGATTCGAAAAGGGGAGCCCATTCTCTGGGTTTCGTAGGTATATTTTTTAAACTGCGCATTTACATCGGTAATGAAAAAAAGAAATAAAAGCCCTAAGATATTCTTAACCATTAGTCTATTCTTTCGATAAATCCAGAAGCTCAATGTTACGGAAGTCAATCTCTTGTCCTTCGCTTTGGAGGGCAATAAATCCACTTTTCAGTAATTTACCATCGATTTTAAGTGCGGGGTTGTAGCGATTCGCAACGCCGCCACCTATTTGAGGCTGGGTATATTCTAATACCGTTTTTCCGTTAATCTTGTGAGTAACTAAGGAGTCTCCACGAACAATTAATTCTGCCGTAATCCAACGTTCATTTTCGTAGGTTTCTGAGCTAGAATTGATGCAATGGCGAGGATCGATTTTACCTTGATAAACCACGTCTGTTCCCGGGGAGCACATGTTTCCGGTAGGTCTTGGCTTGCCATCCGCTAATACACCCAGGAACTGCATTTCGACAGAAATAGGCCAATCCTGCTCTTTAGGCATGGTATGTGGGTCTTGTGAATGAAACATCACGCCGGAATTTCTCTCGGTATAACTAGGCGCATCATTTCGCCAAAGTCCCGTAAATCGGTATTGCAACCGAAGTATATAATTTGAAAAAGGTTTATTGAAATACAGGTGCCCATAGCGCTCATTGAACTGATCGTATTGGTCGTAGCGCACTTTGATTACCCCATCTTCTGCTCGAAACGTATTTCCGAAGTTATCGCCCACTTCATGGTGGTGGATTTTGACGGTCCAATTTTTCAGGTTTTTACCGTTGAAAAGTTGAATCCATTTTTCTTTTTTGGGTTTTGCATCAGATAAAAATGCTATGCTAAAAAGCATCACGGTTAGAAATAGTTTCATCTAGAGGTATTTTTATATCACCCATTAAAGTAAGTGAAATACGGGTAAAAATGAAATTAAGTTGCTGAGTTTCTGAACTATTACTAGGACTTGTTAGTTTAGCTGAAATACGTGCTAAACTTATTTTATCATGAAAGCAATTTACGTCGTTGGGGCCATCGCCTTTTTATTCTTATTAGTGCAGTCTTATAAAGTAGTGAGTAGCAGTCTGACCACTGAAAGCCAAAAATACAGGCTCGTTCGCACAGAATCTCAATTTGAAATCCGTTTTTATCCAGCGGCCACTTTTGCGAAGATTTACAGCAAAGGGACGGATTATAAGTCGGTAGCGAGTAGCGGGTTTAGGAAGTTAGCGGGCTATATTTTTGGAGGAAATGATCAAGGCCAAAGTATCGCCATGACGTCGCCGGTGCGAATGGAAATAGGTTCACAAGGATCCACGATGAGTTTTGTGATGCCAGAAAAATACCAGGAATCAAATTTGCCTAAGCCTAAAGATGCCGGGGTTCATATCGTGAAATCCAGCCCGCAATATGTGGCCGCCATTAGTTTCGGTGGTTATGCAGATGACGAAACAATCAAAGAAAAGCGGGATCTTTTGTTGAAGTTACTGCAAGAAAAAGGCATTAAAGTGACGGGTGAATATACTTTTCTAGGGTATAATGCACCTTATCAATTTTGGAGTAGAAAGAATGAGGTGGTTATTCCTATTGAATGGAAGGAGTAAATTAATGCTCCAGTTCTTCCTCTAAAAGCTTGATTAACTGCTTTGCTTTTTGTTGCTGCATTTTAGACATCAGGATATAATAGGAGATGTATCCTTTCATGGTACCTGTCGTATTAGCAT
>CAJCBY010000298.1 GCA_903960725.1 uncultured Cytophagaceae bacterium
ATGCAGTTAAAGCAGCGATAGCGAAGATTGCGAATACTTTTTTCATTTTTAATGTTTTAAGTTTAGTATAAAAAATACGAGAGCGAAGATAGGTTTTAACGAAACATTCACCAAATATTAACTAATTAATTTCTCCATTTTTGAAATAATGGCTCAAAATCATAGTTTTAGCCTTCATAACTACTTCTTTCTGAAGTAAATACGAACTGGCACCCCTGTAAATTTGAAATTAGCCCTTACCTGGTTTTCGAGGTAATTCCTATAAGGCGTCTTTACGTCATCAGGGAAATTGGTGAAAAAGGCAAAACTTGGTACACGCGTTGGTAATTGCTGTACAAATTTGATTTTGATCACGTGTCCCCTTACTACTGGTGCCTGGTATTTCTCGATTGCCTTAAGCATAATATCATTCAACTTAGATGTTGGGATTTTACGGGTCTTATTTTCAAATACATCCAAAGCCATTTCTATCGCCTTGAAAATACGGGTCTTTTCAACCGCCGAGATAAACAGGATCGGCACATCTGTAAAAGGTGCCAGTTTGTCTTTTAGCCTTTTTTCATAGTCTCTAGCCGTATTGGTTTCCTTTGGTACTAAATCCCATTTATTGACTAAAAACACGATACCCTTACCCTTTTTAGCAGCAAGACTAAAGATACTTAAATCCTGCGCCGTGATGCCCTTTACCGCATCAATCACCATTAAACACACATCTGCCTCATCCATGGCTTTAATGGCACGAATCACTGAATAAAACTCTAGGTCGTCCTTTTCCTTATTCTTTCTTCTAATTCCAGCAGTATCAATCAAGATAAACTCCTTTTGGAACATGTTATAATGTGTGTGGATAGTATCTCTGGTAGTTCCAGCAATATCACTCACAATGGTTCTTTCTTGACCTATAAAAGCATTTAGTAAGGATGACTTGCCCACGTTTGGTTGACCGATAATTGCAATTTTAGGCACATTATCTGCTGCTTCTAACTCCTCATCTGTTGGTTGAACTTCTGTAATAAAAGTGGTTACTGCGTCTAATAACTCTCCAGTGCCACTTCCAGAAATAGAACTCACAAAATAATTGTGTTCAAAACCCATACTATAAAACTCAGTGGCATCTAATGCCCTGTTTGAATTGTCCACTTTATTAGCAACCACTAAAACTGGCTTAGTCGTTCTTCTCAACATATCTGCCATGGAAGCATCTAAATCCGTCATACCCACGGCAGCGTCCACCATAAAAATGATACAATTGGCCTCATCTATTGCAATTTTAACCTGCTTTCTGATTTCAGTCTCAAACATATCGCTTGAATCAGGCACAAATCCGCCTGTATCAATCACATTGAAATTTTTACCATTCCATTCTGTTACACCATATTGACGGTCTCTGGTTACGCCACTTACATCATCCACAATGGCCTTTCGCTCTTCTAATAAGCGATTGAACAGCGTGCTTTTTCCCACATTGGGCCTTCCTACTATAGCGACTGTAAAACTCATAAAACTTAAATTTAATAATCAAATAAACTATCTTAAAATACTATATTTCAATAACTTATGTTATTTTATATGAAATACTACTGATACCCAAATTCTCTCAACTTCAACTCATTGTCTCTCCACTTAGGTTTGACCTTGACTAGTAATTCAAGGTAGACCTTCGAACCAATGAACTCCTCAATATCCTTTCTTGCCAAAGTGCCAATCTCTTTGATTAACTTGCCCTTCTCTCCAATAATGATGGCCTTTTGCGATTCTCTATTCACCACGATGTCTGCTTGGATCTTCACTAAAAGGGGTTGTTCCTTGAATGAGTTCACCAACACGGCTGTATGGTATGGGATCTCCTCCCCAAACAACTGATAGATCTTCTCTCTAATGATCTCACTCACAAAAAACTTAGTAGGCATATCACTCAGGTCCTCCTGGTCAAAGAAGGGATGACCACCTTCTGGAATTAATTCCAATATAACTTTCAGTAACCTATCTATATCACTGTTATTCAATGCACTAATAGAAATTATCTTAGAACAATAAGGCTTAGATTTAAAGTAAGCATTTGCCTCTTTTACCCTGCCGCCTTCTGCCAAATCCGACTTATTCATCACCACAATACAAGGCACTTTAAGCCTTAATGCAGTAAACATGGCGTCAATTTCGTCAAAATCATCGCGTACATCCACCATTAAAAGGCCTAAATCTGCATCTTCCAAGGCCGATTTAACCGCACCCATCATCTTCTCATGTAACTTATACTTAGGGTCAATGATGCCTGGTGTGTCTGAAAAGATGATTTGGTACTCGTCTTGCTTGTTTAAAAAGGCCTTGATTCTATGTCTTGTTGTTTGGACCTTAGAGGATACAATAGCCATCTTCTCGCCCATAATGGCGTTCAGTAAAGTGCTTTTACCCGCGTTTGGCTTCCCAAATATGTTTACAAACCCAACTTTCATGCCTTTCCTTTAATAATACAAACTTACAACAAAAAAAATCCGCTCTCGATAGGAATCGGGAGCGGGATTAGATGTTGCGAGGGAAGGGATCGAACCTCCGACCTTCGGGTTATGAGCCCGACGAGCTACCGCTGCTCTACCTCGCGATGTTTGGACGGCAAAGATAGGTGTTTATTAGTTCATGTGCAAGTTTTACGGGC
>CAJCBY010000299.1 GCA_903960725.1 uncultured Cytophagaceae bacterium
ATGTAACTGATTCGAAAGGACGGTTTCAACTCACAATTTCACCAACTTCAATTATTACTGTGAGCTTTGTGGGCTATGAGCCCATAGAAATCACCGCTGATAAAGCCAATCAAATCGCGCTAAATAAATCGAATTTCTTGCAGGATGAGGTCGTGGTTCGTGCGACACGGGCAGATGAAAATTCCGCGATGGCCTATTCGAATGTGTCAGCGGCAGAGTTAGGTAAAAGTAATTTAGGTCAGGATATGCCTCAATTACTCAACTTTACTCCTTCAGTTGTTACCACTTCTGACGCGGGTGCAGGTATTGGCTACACGGGTATTCGTATTCGTGGATCAGATGCGACGCGTGTGAATGTGACGGTGAATGGTATTCCGATTAATGACTCGGAATCACAAGGTACCTTTTGGGTAAATATGCCGGACTTTGCGAGTTCCGTGAATTCGGTTCAAATTCAGCGCGGGGTGGGAACATCCACGAATGGTGCTGGGGCTTTTGGAGGATCGGTAAACATGCAGACGAATACCTTTGAGTCGAAGGCCTACGGAGAGGCACATGCTTCTGGGGGTTCTTTTGGAACGTTAAAAACCACCTTGAAATTCGGATCTGGTTTGTTAGGAGGGAAGTTTACCTTAGATGGGCGTTTGTCACGAATTGTTTCGGATGGTTTTATTGATCGTGCCTCCTCTAATTTGCTTTCTGCGTATTTTTCTGCGGGCTATTTTGGAAAGAAGAGTTTCGCCCGTTTTAATTATTTCACAGGGAACGAAAAAACGTATCAATCTTGGTATGGAACTCCCGAAAGTAGGGTTAATGGATCGGAAACTGAGATGAAAGCCTTTATCGATCGCAATTATTTGTCTGCAGCTGATGCCAATAATTTATTGAATAGTGGTCGTACCTACAACTATTATACCTACGATAATCAGACTGATAATTACGCACAGGATCACTTTCAATTAATTACAAATCATCGATTGACGGAGGCTTGGAACTTAGATTTGAATGCGCATTATACGTATGGTCGCGGGTACTTTGAAGAATTTAGACCCAGTGCTGACTTGGTAAATTATGGGATAACAACAAGTTCTCTGAGGAGCGTAGATGTGATTCGCCGCAAATGGTTAGATAATGATTTTTATGGATCGACCTTTGCTTTGAATTATACCGGTTCTCAGAAAGTTAAATTTACGTTCGGTGGAGCTTGGAATCGCTATGTGGGCCGCCATTTTGGGGTCTTACAGGATCCATTCCCGGGAAGAGAATGGTACCGTAGTCGGTCTCAAAAAACGGATTTAAACCTGTATGCGAAAGGGAATATTATGTTGTCTTCTGCATTGAATGCCTATGTAGATTTGCAATACCGAACGGTAGGCTATCGTATGTTAGGGACAGCAGATAAGTTTTTGCCGATAGATTCCGATAATACGTATTCCTTTTTCAACCCAAAGTTTGGACTAACACATCAATTATCAGAAAAATCGAAAGTATATGGTTCTGTCTCAGCAGGAAGTAAAGAACCTAGCCGCCAGGATTTTGTGGATAATTCAGCTGGTGCGCCTCGTCCGGAATACCTGCAAGATTACGAGTTAGGCTATGAGCGTTCAGGCCAAAAATATGGACTGCAATTGAATGGTTATTTCATGAATTACCAGGATCAATTAGTGCTGACAGGGGCTGTCAATTCAACTGGCGATGCCATTCGGACAAATGTGGAATCGAGTTACCGTTTGGGTATAGAGGCGGCTCTTAATTACCAAATTTCGAAGCGCCTTCTTTGGAGTGGGAATTTGACATTAAGCCAAAACCGTATCCGTCAATTCAAGGAGGAAATCATTGATTATGACACCTACGATATAGCTTTCATAAATCACGAAAACACAGATATCGCCTATTCTCCATCCGTTATTGCAGGAAACACCTTGACTTATTCTGTAGGCGCATTCGAAGCGAGTTTATTAAGCAAGTACGTAGGGAAGCAATATTTAGATAATACTTCAGACGATGCACGTTCGTTGAACGCCTACACGACTCAAGATATTCGCTTGAAATATACCCTAAAGAAAGGTCCAGTCTTGACCCTTTTATTGAATAATGTATTGAATGAGATGTATTCTTCTAATGGTTACACTTATTCCTATCGCTTTGCGGGTGCGATGACCACAGAAAACTTCTATTACCCGCAAGCCGGATTTAATTTCTTGCTCGGAGCGAGTATCCGCTTCTAAAGAGTTTTCGCTGCTAAAAAAAGCCTCAGATCTTATGAAAGTCTGAGGCTTTTTTTTAGTTCATTAAATCCCATTTCCATCCCCATTTTGCGAGGCGGTAGCGGACAGAATACCAAAGTACACCTAGTCCATAGATGGAACTGCGTTTAAAATTAATCGAAGATGCTTCGTCAAAATACTTAGTCGGGCAAGTCACCTCGCCCACTTCAAATCCTTTCCAGAATAATTGCAAGACCATCTGGTTGTCGAAGATGAAATCATCGTCGCATTTTGTGAATTTCACGGCTTCCAAAGCTTCTTTAGAAAACGCACGGTAACCCGTGTGGTATTCGGAGAGTTTTTGGTCAATTAGTATATTTTGAAACAAGGTCAGCAAGCGATTCGCGATGTATTTGTAAATAGGCATGCCACCTTTCAAGGCCCCTTTTCCTAAGATGCGTGAAGCAAAAACGACAGGATATAAACCATTGCCGATGATGGAAATCATGGCTTTTAATAACATGGGTGTATACTGGTAATCCGGGTGCAACATGATCACGATGTCCCCACCTAGTTCTAGCGCCTTCGAATAGCAGGTCTTTTGATTCCCTCCATACCCCAGGTTTTTATCATGCCTGATCACATGCTTGATGCCCACGGCTTTCGCCACTTCAACGGTATTATCGGGGCTGTGATCATCGACTAAAATCACCTCATCCACCCAATCATGTGGAATTTCATTGTATGTTTTCTCAAGTGTAAGCGCGGCCTTGTAAGCGGGCATAACTACGATGACCTTTTTACCTTCGTACATAAATTTTCTGAGCTATTTTTGCG
>CAJCBY010000300.1 GCA_903960725.1 uncultured Cytophagaceae bacterium
ACCAATACCAAATTTAGTACCAGGATATAGGGCTTCAATCGCTTCAGCTAATAAGTGAGCAGATGAATGCCAAAAGGTCTTTTTACCATCCGTGTCATTCCAGGTTAACAATTGCAAAGCTGCATCAGCTTCGATAGGAGTGGAGGAATCCACCACGTCTCCATTTAAATTAGCCGCTAACACATTGCGTGCTAAACCTTCTGAAATAGACAAAGCGACTTGAAATGGAGTGATTCCATTTTCAAATTCTCTTACTTGTCCGTCGGGAAATGTAATTTTGATCATTCTAAAAAATTTGTACAAAGGTACAAATTAAGGCGCAATGTATTGAAAATAGGTCCTGATTAATTTTGGGATAAAGAATCAGACGAAACCGACAACGAATCTGATTCCGATTCTGTACGCTTTGATGGCAACTTACCTTGCCTTGCTAAATCCATATATACCAATTCAGCGACTAAAGACTTCGTTCTGGGATATACCTTTAATACTTGTTTATATACAGAAGCAGCTTGAGAATATTTCTCCATTTTAACCAAAAAACGGGCCCAATGCCGCATAAACAGCGGATCCATGGGGTATTTTTTCAAGCTTGCAAGAATTAATTCCTGGTAACGTAAAGAGGATAATCTCTCCAAAGCGTAATCATAATAGAGGTATACAAGGGGCGATTCATCAGATGGCTTTTCATCCATTAACGTGTAAAGACGAGCAGAATCAGATACTGAATAATCTTTAACAGCCTTTAAAATGGGTTTATCAGTAGCAGGCAAAAGACCAGCGTCAATTTTTTTTAGATAAATTCGCCCAAGGCTCATCTGTTTAGTGGCAAAATAGTTTTGGACTAATAACAGGTTGTTTCGGGCTGAATTCAAATCTGTAATTTCAACTAATTTCGCGCGATCAATAGAGGTGGCGTAATCCTCAACTTTTTGCTTAATTATGGATGATAAGGCTAGGTAGGTAGGTTCTCCGGGATTATCCCGTAGAGCTTTCTCCAAATCTTGATCAGCTAAACCATAGGCATGAAGCGCAGCATAATTCTTAGCCCTCAAAAAATAGAGATTAGCGCTGGGCTGATCGTCTAACTGAAGGGTTAAAAACTGAATGTTTTTCTCCGCTTGTTGACCCAAACTAATCGCCTGTTTCGTAGGGATATTTTCGCCCTTGGAATCGGGGGAACTTTGGCAAGACCAACAAAAAAACGCTACTAAAATGAGTTTTCTTATAGCCATTTTAATACAAAATCAATCATCCAACGAACTTTAGCGCCATAAGGAGGATAGAAATTCTTTAATAGATTCGTCCGTTGAATGACAACCGATTTTTGATTAGAAAACTCCACAAAGCCATAATGCCCACCCGACTTACCGATACCGGAGTGATTAACACCACCAAAAGGCAATTCATTATGACCAAATTGAATCAAACAATCATTTACGACCGAAGTTCCTGAACTCGTATGATCCAAAATATATTGATTAAACTCCGTATTCGTCGAAAATACATAAAGCGCGAGTGGCTTATCGCCTTGGCGAATAGTAGATGTAACCTGAAATTCATCCTGATAGGACATCACCGGTAGGATAGGTCCAAAAATCTCCTCTTGCATGATACGCATCTCCGGCGTACAGTTAACTAAAACGGTAGGTGCAATGAAACAATCATCTGCATCCGTCTTTCCGCCAAATAATACTTGAGCT
>CAJCBY010000301.1 GCA_903960725.1 uncultured Cytophagaceae bacterium
CCTATGAGCCGGAGAAGATGGAGAAAAAGTGGATTTACGTGGGATGAGAAAGTTGCTGTTCTTCTTATTGATTTCTGGATTTCTGATGGGCCAAAAAGCCCCGGAGAATTTAGGTTCTGCCGTGAATTCAGAATTTTCAGAATTGAATCCGGTGATTTCGCCGGATGGAAGAACGCTGTATTTTGGTCGCAAAAATCACCCTGCAAATCGCTATGGCGTGAAAGGTTCAGAAACAATCGCTGGATCTCAGGATATTTGGTTCTCTGAAAAAGTAGGGGACACCTGGAGCACCGCAAGGCGATTATCCGAGGTCTTAAATCGAGATCAATACAATACCATTTTATCCATCTCCCCAGACGGACAAACCATCTTATTAAAAGGGGCCTATGTCAATGGCGCCTACGAAACACGCGGATTCTCTATCTCCAATAGAACGACCGCCGGCTGGACCGTTCCTGTCAAAGTCGATATTCCCGGCTACGAACAAATGAGCAAGGGTAAGAATGAATACGCCTACTTGACCATGGATGGAAAGGCGATATTACTCGCTTTTGCTCGGAAGAAAAATAGTGAGGATGACGATTTATATGTGAGCTTTTTCGAGGATGGTAAATGGACGCGTCCACTTGAATTAGGGGAAGAGATTAACACGAAATATTCAGAGACCACTCCCTTTTTATCGGCTGATGGAAAGACTTTGTACTTCTCTTCGGACCGTCCTGGTGGACAGGGAAGTCAAGATATTTACCTGACACGTCGATTGGATGATACGTGGCAGCATTGGCGTAAGCCTCAAAACTTAGGAACTCCCATCAACACCGAGGAGTACGATGCCTACTATTCTATCGCGGCAAAAGGGGATTATGCCTATTTCATGTCTGGGAAAGGGTCCCTGGGGAAGAAGGATATTTTTCGACTTTCAGTCGAGTCGCCTCCTGGTGGAGGCTCAGTCAATGAGTCCGGGGTTAGTCCGGAGGGAATGAGTCCGAAGTCCGGAGGAAATGAGTCTGGTGGGAAATTAGGTAATGCGCCGGCAGATGCCGCGATGGGGGATAGCCGTTTTGGCAATTCGTCTACTCGATCTGTGACGTCACAAGATTCAGATCCCGTCGTATTAGTTTCTGGAACGGTATTAAATCAGCAAACGGGCAAGGTTCCTGAAGATGCCTCCGTTAGCTACGAAGATTTGGCAACTGGTAAAGTATTAGGGCAAGCGAAACCTGATCCTGCCACGGGTAAGTATAAATTAGTGCTACCCTTTGGCAAAAATTATGGTATTACCGCTAAAGCAAAGGGCTTAATCCCTACCTCTACAAGTCTAGATTTAACGACGATGAAAGGGCGTTACTTGGAATTAGATGACCGGGATCTTTCTATGGTTCCACTTATAAAAGGGAATACCGCTACCATCAATAACCTCTTTTTTGACTTAGGTAAAGCGACATTAAAGCCTGAGTCTGCGCCTGAATTGAAACGAATTTTGCAGGTAATGTCAGAAAACAAGGCACTGGTGATTGAGATTAGTGGTCACACAGATAATACGGGTTCTGATGAGATAAACAATAAATTATCCTTAGAGCGCGCGAATGCGGTGAAAGACTATTTGTTAAAAGGAGGAATTGATACAGCACGCATTCGGACAAAAGGTTATGGTAAGACGAAGCCTAAAGCAGATAATGCTACGGAGGAAGGTCGCCAAATCAATCGCCGCGTAGAAATTGAAATCTTATAATATGGAGCCAAAAAAGAATTGGAAATACGTGCCCGCACCTCCGGCCGCGGAGGTGGAGGCTTTGGGTGAGGCTTTGGCATTGAAGAACCCCTATTTTTTATCTTTACTCGTTTCAAGAGGCATTAAAACTTTTGATCAAGTGAAGGATTTTATGGTGCCGGAGGTCAGCCAGCTACACGATCCATTCTTGATGAAGGACATGGATAAAGCGGTAGAGCGTCTTGGGCTTGCCCTCGAATCCGGTGAGAAAATCTTGATTTACGGTGATTATGATGTGGATGGGACCACCGCAGTAACTCTCGTTTATAGTTATTTAGCAGGCATTTTAGGAGCGGATTGCGATTACTACATCCCAGACCGTTATGCGGAAGGGTATGGTGTTTCGCAGGCAGGTATTCAGTATGCCAAAGACAATGATTACACCCTCATCATCTCCCTCGATTGCGGCATCAAGGCCCATGATCGTGTCGCTTGGTGCAATGAAAACGGGATCGATTTTATCATCTGTGATCACCACTTACCAGAGGCGACGATTCCAGCTGCTGTCGCGATTTTAGATCCCAAACGCAAGGATTGCCCTTACCCTTTCAAAGAATTAACAGGTGCCGGCGTCGGCTTCAAGCTGATGTTGGCTTTTGCCATCGCGAATGAGCTAGAGCTAGATCCTTTATGGGAATCAGTGGATCTATTAGCCTGCAGTATCGCAGCGGACATTGTGCCGATGAATGGGGAGAACCGGGTTTTGGCCTTTTTTGGTTTAGCTAAGTTAGGGTCAAATCCAAGCCCTGGCTTAGGCTATTTATTGAAAAAGGCGAAGAAAAAAGCCCCTATTCAGATCTCAGATATCGTCTTTTCTATTTCACCCATCATTAATGCGGCCGGTCGAATGGACCACGCACATGGGGCGGTGAAATTAATGTTAGCTTCAGATGAACAGGAAGCGGAGGCACTGGCGGAAGCCGTGATTCAGCAGAATTTGGATCGCCGCGTGGTAGAGAAGGAGATCGTGGCGCAGGCTTTGGCGATGTTTGAAGGCAATGATTTTCTGCTCTCAGCGCGCAGCACGGTGTTATTTAATCCGGCTTGGCATAAAGGAGTGGTGGGCATTGTGGCGAGTAAAATTCAAGACCAGTATTTTAGGCCTACCATTATTTTAACGGAATCACACGGGCAATTAGTGGGTTCAGCTCGCTCAGTTAGAGGATTTGATGTGCACCATGCGTTAGAAGAATGTGCTGATTTATTAGAACAGTTTGGCGGGCACACGCATGCAGCAGGCTTACATTTAAAGCCGGAAAATTTGCAGGCCTTCATCGAGAAATTTGAGCGCATCGCGCAAGAGGGGTTAGCGAATATATCACCTCGAGCGGATTTGTCGGTCGATATTCAGATCCCTTTAGAGGCCTTGAATTTGAATTTTTACGATAAACTTTTAGTTCGTTTGTCTCCGTACGGTCCGGGAAATATGCTTCCTAACTTTGTTTCAGGTCCTGTTTTTGTGACGAGAAGTCCCTTTGTGATGAAGGAAGAGCACTTGAAAATCTACGTGGGATCCACGCCAGATGAACGAGGCTTAGAAGTGGTAGGCTTTGGGATGAAGGCGGATTTCTATGATGGATTGTGTACTGCTTATGAGCAGCGTTTGCCTATCAAACTAGTCTATCACCTGGAAGTAAACGAATACTTAGGTAATCGAACGGTGCAATTACGGGCCTTAGATTTTGCGTCATTTAATTAATTATTCTAATTTTAACTATAACCAAAAAACTAACACATGAAAAAAGTACTCGACTTATTGCCTTCAGTTCTCTTAGGAGCCTTGTTTTTGTTCGGAGGAATCAGTTATTTTTTACATTTCGGCGAAACTCCTCCTCTCCCTGCGGATGCAATTTCTTATATGAAGTTGTTAGAATCTTCAGGAGTTATGAAGGTAGTAAAGGTGCTTGAAATTATAGGTGGAGCTTTAATTCTTTTCCCAAGCAAGCGCGCTTTAGGTTTAACCATCTTAGCACCCATTTCAATGAATATCTTGTTATTTGAAGTATGCTTTGTAGGCGGATGGGGCGTAAGTATCGCCTTAGTGGTATTATCAGGAATTATCGCTTACCAAGAAAGAGATAAATTCAAGGCTTTATTGTAGTAAATAACCCTTGAAATCAGCGAAGTCCGTCCCCATGGGGATGGACTTTTTTGTTTTATCCAAAAGCTCCGCTAAGCGCGCAGGAACAGGAACTGAAACCCCTAACGTTCCCTCCACCGTAGGCAAGAACTTCGCATAATGGGCGGTAGACAACAGAATTCCAGTGATTTCGCCCGGATATTCTGCAGCATATTGTTGCAAACCATCATAGGCAACTGCCGTGTGTGGACACATGACATAACCGGTGCGTTCAAACACTTCAGCCATTATTTCCTGCGTTTTCAGATCGTTCGTATAATAGCCTTTGATGATCTCGCGCACCTTAGACCATTCGTCGCCTGCTAGTAAACGCATGCGAATGAAATTAGATGGGCTACCCACATCCATCGCATTGGATAAGGTTTCGACCGAGGCAACAGGGTTATATTCGCCGGTGCGCAGGTAATCGGCTACCGGGTGGTTCTCGTTACAAGATGCTATAAAGGCTTTCACAGGCAGACCCATTCTGTAGGCCATTAATCCGGCGCTTAGATTGCCAAAATTCCCAGAAGGCACGCTGAATACCACCGGGCCATTCAATTCTTTCTTTTTCGCTTGCGCATAGGCCGCGAAGTAGTAGAAGGACTGGGGAATTAAGCGGGCAATGTTGATGGAATTCGCCGAGGCTAAATCGAAAGCGGCGCGAAGTTCTTCGTCGAGGAAGGCTTGTTTGACTAGTCTTTGGCAATCATCAAACGTGCCATCTATTTCTAAGGCAGTCACATTTCCGCCCAACGTCGTTAATTGCTTTTCCTGAATATCGGATACCTTGCCGGTCGGATATAAAATCGTCACGCTGATGCCTGGGGTATTGTAAAAACCCTGCGCCACCGCTCCGCCCGTGTCCCCAGAAGTGGCCACTAAAATGCGAATTTCGCGCTTCGATTGTAGTAAATAATGGGACATGATCGCGGCCATAAAGCGCGCGCCAAAATCCTTAAACGCCATCGATGGCCCGTGGAATAATTCCAATACCTCCACACCCGGTTCTAAAGAAACAATGGGCGCCTCGAAGGTCATCGATTGATCGATGATTTTCTTAATATCAGCTGAACTCAAA
>CAJCBY010000302.1 GCA_903960725.1 uncultured Cytophagaceae bacterium
CCATTTTTAATAATTTCTTCCGGACTCATTTCCTCCGGACTTCGGACTAATTAAACAGTCGCATTATTCATCACTTCCGTTTGCTTACGGATAGACTCTAAGTGAACTAATTTGAATAGTTCCTCTACGAATTCTGGATATAAAGCTAAGCCTTTCGCTTGGTTTGCGCGGTCGTTGTGTAATTGCTTCCAACGATCTAATTGCAATACCGCTACGTTGTTATCACGCTTGTATTCGCCTAGTTTCTCCACGATGGACATACGAGCAGCAATAACTTCTAATAGTTCGCGGTCGATGTTGTCGATTTTCTCACGTAGACTCGCTAATTCATCAGAGAAGTCAGCGCCATAGCTTGCATTACGAACTTCAAGGTCACGTAACATTTCGCCTAATTTCTCAGGAGTAACTTGCTGTGAGGCATCAGACCAAGCCGCATCTGGATCGCGGCGTGTCTCGATGATCATACCATCGTAGTTCAAATCTAAAATACGTTGAGACAATTCCATCAATAAAGCACGCTTACCAGCCATGTGGGATGGGTCTCCGATTAATGGCATTTGAGGAAACAAACGCTTTAATTCAACTGCCATCGCCCACATAGGTGAGTTACGGTATTTTGTTTCTTGTGCGTTTGAGAAACCACGGTGGATAGCACCTAATTTCTTAATGCCTGATCCTTGAAGACGCTCGAAAGCACCTACCCAAAGAGCTAGGTCTGGATTCACTGGATTCTTAACAAGTACAGGAACGTCTACTCCTTTCAAAGCATCAGCTAAATCTTGTACGTTAAAAGGGTTAACCGTTGTACGAGCACCAATCCATAAAACATCAACGCCGTATTTCAAGGCTAATTCGATGTGCTCTGGAGTGGCTACTTCAATCGCTAATGGTAAACCTGTTTCTTTTTTTGCTTCTACTAACCATTTCAAAGCGGGTTCGCCCATTCCTTCAAAACTGCCTGGACGCGTACGAGGTTTCCAAACACCAGCTCTCATGATGTGAGCATAACCCTCCGCTTTGATACGGCGAGCGGTTTCTAAAACTTGCTCTTCTGTTTCAGCTGAACAGGGACCCGCAATAATGAGGGGTTTGCCGTTCGTCTGAATCCAGTCTTGCATAGGTACGATGTCTAAATTGGCATTCATAATTTCTGACGGTTAACAAGGGCCAAAGCCCTAAGATTTATATGTTTATTTATTTCTTAAGCAAGCAAAAATAATTCAATTATATTTGCATCAATTTTTCGCACAAATGACAAAAAAATCATCAACAATTACCTCCATTAATCTCTCGTTTGAGGATACAAAAATAGCCTTCGCTTCGAAAGATGATTTTCAGTTGAAGAAGTCCTATTGGATTTTTGCTGCAATGAACCAAAATTGGTTGGTAAATTTAGGCACTTTTTTTATCAAATTGTTCCTTTTCCTGCATTTTCCGATCAAAAAAGTCATAAAAAGCACGATTTTCGCCCAATTTTGTGGGGGTGAAACCATAGATGGCTGTGAATCAACGATTCATGAGCTAGAAAAAGCGAAAATTGGTACTATTTTGGATTATTCAGTTGAAGGGGAGGAAAGCGAAAAATCCTTTCAAAATACGAAAGACGAAATCCTAAAAACCATCCGTAAATCCGCTGAAAATCCAGCCATTCCTTTTGCCGTATTTAAATTAACGGGGATCTTTCAATCAGAGCTTTTGGAAAAAGCACAAACAGAGGCAGAATTAACAGAGGAAGAGCAAGAATTATTTGACCATAGTAAAGAGTTGCTAATCGAGATATGCGATCTAGCGCACTTTTTACAGGTGAGACTTTTCATCGATGCAGAGGAAAGCTGGATTCAAACAACGATAGACCAGCTGACTTACGAGATGATGGCGAGATACAATCAAAAAACGGCTATCATCTACAACACCTTCCAGATGTACCGCCACGACATGTTAGCGAACTTAAGCGAGGCAATCGGAGCGGCAGAGGCAAAAAACTATTATTTAGGAGTGAAATTAGTACGTGGAGCTTATCTAGAAAAAGAGCGCCAAAAAGCGCACGAAGATGAATATTCTGAGCCTTTGCATGTAACGAAAGAAGATACAGACCGCGATTACGACTTAGGAGTTGAGTTATGTTTGAAAAATATTGAACGTGTGCATTTCTGCATGGGAACCCATAATGAGGCGAGTTGTTTGCGACTTTGTGATGCCATGAATGCGTTACAAATTCCCCACAACCACCCGAATATCTACTTTGCACAATTACTAGGGATGTCCGATAATATCTCGTATAATCTGGCTGCGTCGGGTTATAATGTGGCGAAATACGTACCTTATGGTCCTGTTGATGCCGTGATGCCTTATTTATTCAGACGTGCAGAAGAAAATAGCTCTATTGCGGGTCAAACGTCCCGTGAATTTGCCCTATTACAGAAAGAAGTAAACCGCCGAAACAACGCATGAAAAACTACCGCTATTTCCTGTTAAGTATCTTGATTATTGCCCTGGATCAGGGAATTAAAATAGGGGTGCATACCTGGATGGAACCGGGTTATTTTGGCCAGATTTCTCTTGTAGGTGATTTCTTCAAATTACATTATACCTTGAATCCGGGTATGGCCTTTGGGATTCAGATTGGATCTATATGGGGGAAATTGATCTTGACGACCTTTCGAATTTTAGCCATGTTTGGCATTGGTATTTGGTTGCATTCACTAACGGTTAAAAAGAGTCCAACTGGGCTATTGGTTTCTGTGGCGTTGATTTTAGGGGGTGCCATTGGAAATTTAATCGACTCTGTTTTTTATGGTGTTTGGTTTAATAATGCACCGGCGGGAGCGCCTATGAGTTGGTTTCATGGACAGGTTATCGACATGTTCTTTGCTGATTTTTATGAGGGGCCATTGCCGTCCTGGATTCCATTGTGGGGAGGATCCTATTATTCAACTCCCATATTTAATTTTGCCGATGCCGCTATTTTTTGTGGTGTGATGGCCATCTTGTTTTTACAAAACACCTTCCTTACAAAAGACTGATGCCATGAACCAAGGCTTTTATCTCTTCTTTTTATTAGCCTTGTTAGCAGAGATTGTGGGAACCATAAGTGGATTTGGTTCCTCTATCCTATTTGTACCGCTAGCGTCCTATTTCATCGATTTTAAATTGGTATTAGGGATAACTGCCGTCTTTCATGTGTTTAGTAATTTGTCCAAGATTTTTCTTTTCCAAAAAGGAATCGACAAAAACATCGCCATCAAATTAGGAATCCCAGCGGTCTTATTCGTTATCCTAGGCGCCTACCTGACATCAGTTATACCGCTTGAGGAGATTGAACTTAGTATGAACCTGATTATTCTTGCCCTCACTATTTTATTAGTGTCAGGGGCAGGTAAAAAGATCAAACAGAGTAATTTTAATTTATATATGGGTGGCATACTCTCTGGGTTTTTAGCTGGACTGATTGGAACAGGGGGAGCTATTAGAGGGATTACGCTGGCGGCTTTTGGACTAGAAAAGGATGTTTTTATTGCCACCTCTGCCCTGATTGATTTAGGCGTTGATTCTAGTCGCACCGTGGTCTATATTCTACAGGGCTATTTTACGAAAGAGCATATTATTCTGCTTCCATTTTTGATTTTGATCGCGATTGTAGGTTCCTATCTTGGCAAAAAAATACTTGCCTACCTGCCGGAAAAATACTTTCACTATGTAGTCTTAGGCGTCATCGGAACCATTTCAATCTTGCAAACGATTCAGTATTTCAGCGCATAAAAAAAGCCCAATCGTTTCCGATCAGGCTTCCTTCTATTCTTAGATAAAATTACTTCTTAGGAGCTGCTGGCTTCGCTGCTGGAGCTGCTGCTGGAGTAGCCGCTGCTGGAGCTGCTGCACCTGCTGGACGTGGAGTAATTCCCATTTTCTTTAATACTAAGTCTGAAATGTCTGCCTCCGCTGGGAAGTGCAATAACACTGGGCTAGCACCTGCACCTGCCTCGTAGTTGTTGAAAACGAATGTATAAGCATTCTCAGTAGCTACTAAGTGCATATTCTCTTCGATTTTCTTTACGATAGGTTGTAACAATTGAGCTTGCTTTTTTTGGATAGAAGTTTGCGCATTTTGTTGGAACTCTTGGATCGAAGTCTGTAAGTTTTGTAATTCCTTCTCTTTATCTTGCTTGATGATATCAGACGTGTTAGCTGGAAGCTTCTCGTAAACAGCTGCTTTATCTTGGAAATCCTTGATTTTTGATTGAATCAATGTTTGGTATTGCTTCTCTGTGTTTTTCAAATCTTCCTCTACTTGCTTAGCCTCTGGCATTTGGC
>CAJCBY010000303.1 GCA_903960725.1 uncultured Cytophagaceae bacterium
ATAGGCACCTCAGCGGTAGGGATTAAGAATAAACCTTCCTCTTTTGTGACATACATTTGACCTTCTTTATCCGGCAACTGTCCTGTCCCAAAACCTGATTCTTCATTAATCAAAATAGGAGGTTGGATTTCATAATAACCCGCCTTGATCGCTTCATCTAAGAAGAAATTTATCAAAGCGCGTTGCAATCGCGCGCCTTTCCCCTTATAAACTGGGAATCCAGCACCGGTTATTTTATTACCTAAATCGAAATCGATGATGTCATATTTCTTGATCAAATCCCAGTGCGGTTGTGCGTCAGCCGCTAAAACAGGGACGGAACCCCAAGTCAAAACCACCTCATTATCATCCGCCGTTTTTCCTTGTGGCACAGAGCTGTGCGGAAGGTTAGGCAAAGTGACTAATAAATCAGTTAATTCTTTTTCTGCCGCCTTTGCGGCCTCTTCCATCTCCTTGATTGATGCTTTTAGCGCTGCAGTTTCTGCGCGCTTGCCTTCGGCTAATTCTTTTTGGCCAGATTGCATTAAGGCACCGATTTCCTTTGCTGCCGCATTTGATTTCTCCAAAGCGGACTCTGCTTGCTTCAATAGTGTCTTACGTTGATCATCTTGTGCGATCAATTGAGCGACGATTTCCGCAGCATTCGCAAAATGCTTCTTTTGTAAACCTGCGATCGTGGTTTCTTGATTCGCGCGGATAAAGGGTAAGGTTAACATAGCTCGGTTTTTAGAAAAGTCCTTCGTTTAATGCGTTTAATGCATCGTTTTTGTGCGAAGCATCGACTAATAATGAAATATTGTGCTCGGATGCGCCGTATGAAATCATTCGAATAGGAATGTTTTTGACCGCATTGATCACTTTAATAGCAATACCTTCTTTGTCTGCCCAGAAATTCCCCACGATACAAATAATTACTTGGTTCATGTCCGGATCCTCTAATTCAGCAAATTCACGTAATTCACTCATAATCGCATCTAAATGCGTGGTTTGGTCGATGGTCACACTGACAGAAACCTCGGAAGTCGTGATCATATCCACTGGCGTTTTGTATTTTTCAAACACCTCAAATACGCGTTTCAAGAAGCCATAGGCATTTAACATACGTGTCGAGTGAATGTAAATCGCCGTTATATTATCTTTTGCAGCGATGGCTTTGATCTCTATGTCCGTGGATTTTTCTGAAATCAACGTCCCAAAAGCACTCGGTTCCATCGTGTTTTTCAAACGGACCGGAACGCCTTTTAATTTAGCTGGGGTAATGGTACTCGGGTGAAGTATTTTAGCGCCAAAATAAGCTAATTCAGCCGCCTCAGCAAACGATAGTTCCCGGATAGGGAAGGTGTTCTTCACGATACGCGGATCGTTATTGTGCATTCCATCGATGTCTGTCCAAATCTGAACTTCCTCCGCCTGAATCGCACCCCCAATGAGGGAAGCCGTATAATCAGATCCCCCACGCTTTAAGTTATCCACTTCTCCGGCCGGATTGCGACAGATAAAGCCTTGTGTTACGAAGATATTCTTATCTTTTACCGGAGCTAACACTGTGGCTAACTTTTGTTCAATAACGGATAGCAGAGGCTCATTGTCCTCGTCAATCACCATAAAATCTAAAGCAGGTAATAAAGCAGAGCTTACACCTTCTTCATTTAAAAAGGCTTCAAAGATTTGTGTCGAGAGTAATTCTCCTAAGGCGACCATTTCCTTTTCCTGCTTCCCGGTGTAGGGTGAAGTAGCGATTAAGCTATCAATGAAAGCAAACTCTTTCGCAACAATCGCTTGACCCTGACCAAGACCTGCAGGAGTACTATACAATTCTGTTAAAAATTGATCATAATGGGCACGCAATTCGTTTGATTTCGCCTTCGCTTCTGTCGGATTCTCTGCATTTAGCGACTCTGAAATAGAAAGCAAGGTATTCGTACTACCGGAAAGAGCAGATAGAACAACGATTTTCGGTTGACCATCTTCCGTAATTAGCTGACGGATAGATTTCATTCGTTCTGGTTTTCCGACGGAGGTACCTCCAAATTTCCAAACTTGCATATGTTCTTGTATTATAGTCCTATCATTTTGATGGCTGTAATGGCCGCCTCATCGCCCTTATTTCCATGCTTCCCCCCTGCGCGGTCCATTGCTTGCTCTTGGGTATTCGGAGTTAGTACTCCAAATATCACGGGTTTGTCATACTTCAAACTCACATTCGTAATCCCATCTGCCACCGCTTGGCAGATAAAATCAAAGTGCCTCGTTTCGCCCTGAATGACGCAACCTAAACAAATGACCGCATCGATATTCGTTTGCTGAGCCATTTTTTGAGCCCCCAGGCTTAATTCAAAGCTGCCGGGTACTTTGGCACTAATTATATTCTCCTCCTTCGCCCCGTACTTTAAAAGCGTATCATAGGCCCCGCTATACAAAGCATG
>CAJCBY010000304.1 GCA_903960725.1 uncultured Cytophagaceae bacterium
AATGCGTTACCTGCAAAGCCTATAGCCCCACACCTAAGAAGGCCTTACCCATCTCGATTTGTCCCTAGTTGATTTTAAAATTCGTAATCTCATAGCCGATTTCCTCGTCTGCGATCATTTCCGAAAAATCGAAAAATATAGTGGTGGGATAACCGTACGTTTGATTGAAATTCAAGATACTTTTAACCGGTTTTCGATCGATACTCGCCTTAATAACTTGTAATAATTCTGGAATCGTATACATCACCCCATAGCGTTCTGCCGCATTATAGGGCGCACCATTCACGGTCGTTATTTTGCCATTTTGAACGATAATTTGATGTGGCCCCACATATTCTAAGGGACAATAGCAAACACGCTTAAAGGAAAAAGAATAGTTAACAATCTTTTTTTCGTTCCAAAGATTCAGATTCGTCGTCGCCTCATCCAATGGCTGGACCGTTTCGCAACCTAACAGAAAAAAAACTATAGAAAAAAGGTATTTCATTCCGTAAATATACTTGATTGTTATTTCTTTTTCGAATCCATTAATTGATGTACAAGTTCTCTTAACTCCACTATTTCAGCATGCTGCTCCTGTAACGCCTTTGTTAACAAGGGAATCATAGCAGTATAATTTACCTGCAAAATTCCATCTGCTCGAGGCTTCACTAAATCAGGTAATACTTTTTGTAATTCTTGGGCGATGAAACCGTATTCCACTTCAGTATAAGCTGAATCTTCCAAGCTCTTTCTTTTTTGATAAGAAACTGGATTCAATACATTTAAAACCACTCCAGCTTCCTTTAAAGGCACTATATTTCGCTTTAATCGACTATCTGACGTAGTGACAAATGAGCTGGCAGAAATCGCAGCTGCGGTTTCTACCGACGTAACTAAGGCGTTTCCTAATTTAATGGTATTATCCGTAGAAACAGATGCCCCATACCCAATGGCCGAGGCATTATTGATGGTAGCAGCTATAATCGTTTGGTTTCCTAGCGCTGTATTATTTGACCCCGTAGTAATAGCCGCTCCGGCATTATATCCTAGTACTGCATTCCCCGATCCTGTAGACAATGATTTGAGTGTATAGGCTCCCACCGCTGAATTTAAATTAAATGTATTTGTATAGACACCCAATCCCTTCATACTTTCAAACCCGACTGCGGTATTTAAATTATCATAAGCAACCTCTCCTGCATTGGCATAAAACATCACCCCATGGCCAATAGCCACAGCTCTACTGCCAGCCCGATTATTTGCTAAAGCTCCATTCCCTACCGCCACATTGGCTATGCCCACACTATTAGCTAAGTTAGATTCAAATCCTACCGAAACATTTTCTCGGCCAGAGGTATTTGAAAAAAGTGCTTTATGCCCTATGCCTAAATTCCTATTTCCAATGTTAGCATACAAAGCATAGGACCCCACCGCTACATTGCTAATTCCTATCACATTATTCTGTAATGCTTGATGACCAATGGCTGTATTATTTGAACCAGTTGTATTATAGCTCATATTCGCAAAGCCCAAAGCAGTATTAGCTGCCCCACTCGAATTAGACATCAGTGCATTATATCCAATGGCTAAATTAAATTCGCCAGTTGTCACAGCTTGCAATGCCTGAAATCCAAATTCCTGATTGCTCGCTTTTTCTGTTAATCCATTTCCAATAAGCATGGTCCCAATCTTAAAATTGGACGCGACCACAGTAGGCACAACCGGCACACTGGCAGCAACAGTCTCCCAAGTTAAATTACCTGAGCCTGACGTTGTCAATACCTGCCCTGCAGTCCCATGTACTTTAGGATAAGTGACTAATCCTACCGAAAGTCCATTCACCCTAACATCCCGTAAAAATGAATTGACCACATAGGTTTTCACCGCCTTCACAGAAGGGAATTTTACATCCGAAAGCGAATCAGCGAGAACGTTTAGGCTCTTATTACCGCGTGGTTCCAATCCAGAAATATCCACTGGATCCGGAAAAATAACCGGAGGAATCGCTGCTATAGACGAAGCAATAGTGGATGTCACATACGTTTTCACCGCCTTCACAGAGGGGAATTTTACATCCGAAAGCGAATCCGCTAGAACGTTTAGGCTCTTATTCCCGCGAAGTTCTAAACCAGAAATATCTACTGGATCTGGAAAGACCACCGGGGGAATAATTACCGGGGGAATCGCCGCAATAGAGGAAGCAATAGAAGAGGCAATAGTGGATGCCACATACGTTTTCACCGCCTTCACAGAAGGGAATTTTACATCCGAAAGCGAATCAGCGAGAATAT
>CAJCBY010000305.1 GCA_903960725.1 uncultured Cytophagaceae bacterium
GCTAATAGACCGTAAGTCGCACTTTGATTATCGTTTGTTGCATAACAAAGCGTATCGCGCGTATCAGCAAAGTACTCCTTGATATTTTCTGGAGATAATTGAAAGTGTAAGCGGATGATTTGGCGTAAATAATCCACAATTTCTTGTGTATCTGTAGCTAACATCGTCGTCTGATTCACCACTCCGATGCGATTTAAATCTTTTAAAGGATCAAAACCCACTGAATATTGCCCTTCAAATTCAACATAAAACTCTTCCGCTGATTTCTCTTCCTTGATATAGGCAGATAAAGCAATGGCCTGCTTGATATCCTTAATAATTAAGGTGGGTGTAACAGATTGCGAATGCGAAAAAGTAGCCTTGGTTTCCTCGTGACTAGGTTTTCCGTGTACAATCACCGTGTAATCCTTCTTACCTATCGCCTCCGCCCTATTCCATACCTTCTCCACAAATGGACAGGTCGTATCATACGCGTAGGGATCAATTCCGCGGGATTGCAAGATAGCTTGCGTCTCCAAAGTCGTTCCAAATGCGGGTACAATCACCACATCGTTCGAGCTCAACTCCGACCATTCAACTATTTGATTTCCGTGCGTGTCTTGTATAAATCGCACCCCACGATCCAATAAATCTGCGTTAACGGCAGGATTATGAATCATTTCTGATAATAAGAAAATGCGTTTATCTGGATTTTGATCTATAATCTGGTAAGCTGTCTCTACTGCATTTTCCACTCCGTAACAGAAACCGAAATGCCGCGAAAGCAACACTTCCACCGGACCGAAATCCAAAAAAGTAGGCGTAAAATCCTTCTTTAATTTATCTTGTACACGACGAGCCTCCTTAATCCGACCGATCAAATTACTCTTAAACAAAGAGGGGATGGAAAAGGATTTCATTTTTTTAAAGGTTCGTTTAAGAGGAGTATGTGTTGAGAATGTACGCTTTTGTGCAATTGAATGCATTTTATAAACTACTTTTAGGGTTATTGGTTTTCAAAATTACGACATCTACGGCAATTAATCATTTTTTTGTGGCTAATTTGCACCTCATTAAATTTACACCCTTTATGGAATTCGAGCCAAGTTTAGTTAAAGAAGAATGGGAGATGATTCTCGATTTTTTCGAAAACTCGTTTGGCAAGCGACCTACTGAAATGGAGCCCATATTGCTACTGATCGGGGTCCAGGAATTAGGACAAGGACATGCGCATTTTACCAAAGAACAAAAGCAAGATCTCCTACACATCGCCACCTGCAAAGTATTAAGCTACAGCGATTTTTATCGATTGGAAGGCCTTGACGAGGAAGGCTGGCCGCATTGGGAGAACGTGCAAGGAATTCCTTCGCTGCCTTTAAAAGAGCAAGAAATCCTGTTAAAAGCTCATATCATTCATTATTTCAAAACCGAGGTATTCGCGAATGAAGATCATTAGTTATAACGTGAACGGCATTCGTGCCGCTATTACAAAAGGGTTTGTTTCTTGGCTTCAAGAAGAAAATCCGGATATCGTCTGCATTCAAGAGTTGAAGGCGGA
>CAJCBY010000306.1 GCA_903960725.1 uncultured Cytophagaceae bacterium
ATTCCTCCTTCGATTGAATAAATCGATGCAGCACCCAATGCGGTTTAGATCGATCCACATCGGATTCGCAGCTACATAACTTAAAAGGGCCGTTTATATCACACATGAGTTAATACAATTGTGCCTGAATGTACTGTTTTAGAAATAAAGAAGCAATCATCCGACCTTATTTGGCAAGTATTAACATCAAATCATATTCTCACAGAAATGGTAGTTTTAAACACTTTTGTTTTTTACTTTGTTATGTAAATTTGAAGAGTAGCGAACTGATTTATTCATCAATCTAATTGTAAACATATAATGAAACCTAACCATCTATTTTTTGTGCGAGGAATAATGGGCTTATTCTTCCTACTTTATACTGCGATGCCATCGCAGGCACGTTTTTCTGTCTATTCGAAGATAGATTCCAGTTCATACAAACAATTCAAGGGCTCTATTTTAGACAGTAAATCAAAGAATGAACTAATCTATGCCAGTATTACCGTTTCCGGAACAACCATCTCCACGGTTAGCAATAGTGAAGGTAAATTTTCGATAAAAGTTCCTACCGATAAGCAGAATTCGAGTCTTGTTATTTCATTTTTGGGCTATAAAAACAAAGTCGTTCCGATCAAAGAATTAAAGCCAGAGAAGAACCTTTTGTATTTAGAACCCAGCAATACGATACTCGATGAAGTGGTCGTAAACGTGACGGATGCGAATACCATATTTATGGGGGTATTAAATAATCGAATTCAAAATTATGGAGATGATCCCCTCCAAATGACCGGCTTTTACCGCGAATCCATTCGAAAGCGCCGCACCTATGTCTCCCTCTCTGAATCCATCGTTACCATCCAAAAGCAGCCATTTTCCAGAGATATCCAAGACCAAGTGAGTCTCTTCAAGGGTCGAAAAAATGCAGACTACACGAAGTTAGATACCGTAAATTTCAAATTACAAGGAGGGCCTTTCTCCGCCCTATTCGTTGATATCGTCAAAAATCCCACGTTCATATTCTCAGAGGACGCCTTCGAATTATATGATTTTAACTTAGAGGATGTTACCCAAATAAATGGAAAACGCGTCCTGGTTTTGGCATTCAAACAAAAACCAACCAACAAAAACCCGCTCTACTACGGGAAAATGTATATCGACGCAAAAAGTCTAGCCGTCATAAGCGCAACCTTCTCCCTAAATGTAGAGGATAAAGTCAAAGCTGGGCTCTCATTCACACGCAAAAAACCGGCTGGCCTCGACGTCTATCCCACAGAGGTCCGCTACCAAATCAACTACAAAGAACAAAATGGCAAATGGATTTATGCCTATTCCCGCGGAGATCTCACATTTAAACTAAACTGGGCTAAAAAAATATTCAACACAGTCTACAGCACCACAGTCGAAATGGCGGTCACCGATTGGAAAAAACAAGACAATAAAGAGACTCTCGCTACCCAGAAATTGACTTCGAATGTAATTATGTCAGATAAGGTTTTAAGCTTAGCTGACCCGGATTTTTGGGGCGAATACAATATCATTGAACCCGAGAAATCCATCGAATCCGCCATTAGAAAGATTCAACGGAAGGCGCTGAATGAACGGGGTGAGGAGTAGGGTTATTTTTCTAGCACCGTAAACCCAGCCTTCTCATGTGTCATGTGCTTAGTCGTTTCACCCCAAACCTCCTTAATTCGAGCTTGTTCAGATAGACTATTGGTGTAGGCTGGGTGGGCAAGATCCTTAGCATTGATAGCTTCAAGGGCATCGAAAACAGGAAGGATTCTGAAACCTTTGTGCGTACTCACGTAGGTGGGAACGAAATTAGTGCTACTAATCGTTACTTCGCCAGACGCTATATTCTTGATTAATTTCATCTTAACAATAATACCGCAATCGGTGTATTGTTTTCTTTGTGAGGAGACAAAGTTACCCATAGAGTAAATGGTAAAGCCGTCCTTATAATCAGGGGACTTCACATTCGTAGGCTGCAACACGTGTGGATGAGAGCCAAAAACAAGTAATCCTCCATTTTTATGGATATAATCTGCGACCATCTTTTGGGAATCACTTGGATATCTCTGGTACTCATTAC